>CAJYOV010000334.1 GCA_913776405.1 Pseudobdellovibrionaceae bacterium | reverse complement strand
CCTTGAAGTTGGGATTCAACTTCTTTCGCTTTCCGGTTCAATTCATTGAGTTTTTCTTGAAGCTCAGCAAGCTTGCGCTGTTTCTTCGCTTCTTCTTCTTTTCTCTTCAATTCGAGTTTGGCCGACTGCAGGCGCTCCTGAGTCTCTTTGATCGCCGCTTCGACTTCGGCTGGCGTTTGCGGTGTCGGCTCGGCGTTCGGTTGACCGGTCGAAGCCATGTTGGCTGAACCTGTTGAACCTGCTGCTGACGCTTCGCGCTTGCGCTTTTCAAAGTCTGTCTCGAGAGTCTCGCGCGCTTCTTTTGTCATCGGAGCGAACTTCACGACGACAACGACACGGCGGTTCTTCGCTTGGTTTTCTTTGATCGCTTTGCCAGCTTCATCGCGGTTCGGGACCTCCGGTCGCGATGACCCCAGACCTTCGGCCATCAAAGTTTTCGATTCAAGACCCGTCGACTCGAATTGGCGGACGATGCGTGCCGCACGTGACGACGAGAGCTCCCAATTCGTTAGACCGCCGAACGAATCGGGTTGTCGTCGGTGTGACCTTCCACACGGATCTCTTGTACCCGGCCCGTTGCTTTCAGTTTTCCACCGAGGTCTGCGAGAACTTTAGCAAAATCCGGTTTCAACTCGGCCGAACCTGACGCAAAGAGAATCGAGCCGCGGAACTTCAAAGTGAGTGTGTTCACCTTCTGTTCCATCTCAACCGTCTTATCTGGGGCCACGTCCGCGACTTGCTCTTCTTCATCGCCTTGGGCTTCGGGCGGATTGCCGGCAAGTGATTCGCCCTGTTCTTTTGAAACAGCGCCCTTACCTTCCATCTCTTTCATGAAGGTCTGCATGAGATCTTTTACGTCTTTAACTGCAACCTTGATCCCATTGTCTTCTTTGACTTTTCCGCCGAAAAACTTCGCGACGTCACGGCTTACCACCGTGAACTGATCCGTGTCGACACGCGACATCGAATACATCAAAACGAAGAACCCGAACAGAAGCGTCATCATATCCGCGTACGAGACGAGCCAGTTCGACTCGTCGTGCACGTGCGGATGATCTTCCTCGTGGTCGTGATGCTTTTTCATTTAAGCTGCCTTTTTGCCGCTTGCAGAATCCGACGAACCGCCACCGAGCATATCGACTTTACGCTGGTTCGGAGCGAGGAACGATTTCAAGTACTCTTCGATATACGAAGGGTGTTTGCGTTCAGCGATCAAGACGACGCCATCTTTGATGATCTGACGGAGCATCAAATCGCCTGCTGAAACTTCAGCCATGCGTTCCGCAATTGGAATGAAGACCAAGTTGGCAAACGCGAGACCGTAGAAAGTCGCAACGAGAGCAACGGCCATCGCTGGACCGATGCGGTCTTGAGCACCAGGCTCGCCCAAAGTCTGGAGGAGTGCAATCATACCGAGGGTTGCACCCAAGAGACCGAACGCCGGTGGGAAACGAGAAATCGTCTGCCACACTTTTTGTTCTTCCGAGTCACGCTTCTTCTTACCTTTCAGCGCATTCGAAAGAATGTTGTCGAGGTCTTCAGGACCGAAACCGTATTCGACCAGGAGCTTTACGCCATCGGCCAAGAATGGGTGTGACTTGTCGTTGATTTGTTGAAGGGCTTTCGCCGGCTCTTGACGGTAAGCTTCCGCGATCGTCACGACCTGTTTAATCGTTCCGAGATAATCGTTACGCTCACCACCCAGAGTTTTCTTGAAGACGACTTTAACGCCGGCTACGAGACGTTTGAATGAGAACGAGATCAGCGCAACCGTGATCGATCCACCGAGAACGATGATGATCGCATGCGGGTCCATAAAGAGACCGATGTCTTTTGTCGCTCCGTGAATAGCGAAGTAGAGAACTCCACCCGCGCACAAGAAACCAATCAAGCCAGCTATGTTCATTGCTTCCACCTTGTGGTGAGCCCGTCGTAGACCCACACGTCTTCCTTCACTCGTCTGTTCGGCCACGCCTGCGAAAATGTTAACGTTTCCCCCCGAACACTAATCCTAAGTCCGGCGCGATTTTACAAAGGCTAGGTAAACCATTTCCAATGACCTCGACGCAGGCACAGGTTTTCTAGGGCCAGCCCTAGCGGCCATATCCGATTAAAGAACTGTTTCATAAACTGACAGTATGAAGAAATTGAAGGCGTTTTTCGGCAATCAGACGACTCTCAGCGCGCGTGTTCTCGCAGCGGCACTTTTAATCGGCACAGCGTGCTCGTGGTACGCGATTCTGAAGCCTGAACTGAAAATCAAATCTGACGATTCTGAATCACTCCGTCGTCGTATCGAAGCAGCTGTCGCTCCGGGCCGCGAGTACTTGAGCTCGCCCGTTCTCGTGCGCACAGCGAACAAACGCTATCTCGTCACGATTCAAGAAACGAAGCGCGCTAATAACGCTTACAAGGCTGAACTTGCAGACTACCTAAAGTCGATCGCGAAATCTGAAACGCGCGCGCAACTCGATGTCGTCTACGCAAAGAGCCCAACGCTTCTCGTGAAATCGGCTGTCTCGGCACTTTTCAATTCTTCATCAGCGCCCGTTTTTCTCGGCATCTTGTTCTTAGCTCTCGTTCGACTCTTCTACGCACCGATTCTCGCACTTGCCACTACGTCGGCTCCGGCCCTCGAAGCTTTCAAAAAACGCCAAGCTGAACGCCGTGCGATTCGTGCAAGCCTTCGCCAAGAGGAACTCGAGCGCAAAGAAGCTCAACGTATTCTCGATGTCGAGCTCGCAGACCTCCAGGCTGAAGCCGACAAAGCTTTCGCCGCGCAAGCAGCCACAGCCGAATCGCAGCGTCTCGCTTACGAAGCCGCAATGGCCGAACAAGCGGCGAGTCAGATCGTACCTGGCACAATTACAGAAATCGAAATTACTGCAGACGAAGTTCGCACCGCTTTTGCTCCTGAGCTGGCGCCGGAAACGGCTGCGCTCGTTGCTGCTGAAGTTTCTGCGGTTTCAAATTCAAGCACATCGTTCGAGTTTGCTGACGACACAGAGGACTTCGTTGAGGTCACAACGGTCGCCGACATCCTCGCGAAAGTCCCAGCAAAAGGCGTGGCCGCTGTCGCCTTCGAAGCTGCGCCACTTGCTCAAGATCATGAGCGGTCTTCTTCTGCACACGAAGCTTCTGGTGAAGAACCTGCCTTTGTCGCATCAAGCG
>CAJYOV010000333.1 GCA_913776405.1 Pseudobdellovibrionaceae bacterium | reverse complement strand
TGTCGTTTCATCTGGGATCACAAAGGGTCGAATCACGTCGATCGACACGAGCCGCGCCATGGCGGTCGAAGGCATGATCGAGGTGCTGACACACGAAAATCGACCGCACATTGCGTGGTTCAACCGCTCATATCAGGATCAAGACTCGCCAAAAGGTGAACACTTCCGCGCTCTTTATGATGACAAAATTCTTTTCGCGGGCCAACCAATCGCGGTCTGTCTCGCGGAGACGTTCGAAGCCGCTCGTTATGCCGCATCGCTTGTCGAAATCGAATACGAGGAAGAAGAGTTTAACACTGACTTAAAAGCGTCGCTTGATCAGTCCTACGATCCGGGCCAAGCAAAATCAGGTTTCCAGAAACCGAAAGGGCGAGGCAACGCTCAAGAAGCGTACCTTCAAAGTGACATCCGTATCGATACGAACTTCCATCAGCCAGCTCAGCATCACAACCCGATGGAGATGCACGCTTCAACGGTTATCTACGATGAAGAGTCGGACTCTTACAAAATCTACGATAAAACCCAGGGCACACAAAACTCGCTCGATTATGTTTCAAAAATTTTCGGCATCAGCGCAAAGAAAATTCAAGTCTGCGCGCCGTATGTCGGAGGCGCGTTCGGCTCAGGCCTGCGCCCTCAATATCAACTTTACCTGGCAGTGATGGCGACAAAATTTTTGAAACGCTCGGTGCGCGTTGTCCTCACTCGTCAGCAGATGTTCACGTTCGGTCATCGACCGGAGACTTATCAAACAGTCGCTCTCGCGAGCGATTCTAACGGCAAGCTCACCGCGATCAAGCACTCGGCGACCGCAGAGACTTCTCAATTCGAGGATTACGTCGAGAACGTCGTCAATTGGTCCGCGAGCGGTTACAGCTGCGAAAACGTCGAGTTGAAATACGAGCTCGCAGCACTCGACCTCTTCACGCCGTTAGACATGCGTGCGCCTGGCGCCGTGACGGGTGTGTTCGCACTCGAATCCGCAATCGACGAGATGGCCTACGCAGCCCACATGGATCCGCTCACTTTCAGACTGCAGAACTACTCGGACGAAGACGAAGCACAAGGAAAGCCGTTTTCGAGTAAGGCGCTGAAGTCAGCCTTCCGCGAAGGTGCCGAGAGATTCGGATGGGCCAAACGGAAGATGGAACCTGGTTCAATGAAAGATGGTCACCTGAAAGTCGGATGGGGTCTAGCCACTGGCTTTTGGGATGCCATGGTGCAGAAGTCAGCAGTGACTTTGAAACTCGCAGCGGACGGCACCCTCGAAGTGTCGAGTGCAGTCACCGACATCGGGACTGGCACCTACACGATCATCTCTCAAATCGCAGCGGAATCGGTGGGCCTGCCCATCGACAAAGTGAAAACCAAGCTCGGCGACTCGAAGATGTCGGCAGCCCCGCTTCAAGGCGGCTCTTGGACAGCGGCTTCGAGCGGAAACGCTGTTCGCGTTGCGAGCGAGACGCTAAAGAAGGAACTCCTGAAGACGGCGCAGAAAATCAAGGCAGACGATTTCAAAGATCTCTCGGTCGAGGATGTCGACTTCAAAAACGAGTCACTCGCGATCAAGTCGGATTTTGCAAAGAAGATCTCTTTGAAAGAACTCGTCGCGTCTTCAGGCAAAGATTGCGTTGAGGTGGAAGGCGCTTTTACGCCCGATATGAAAGCGCAGATGAAGTATTCGATGCACACTCATTCGGCTGTCTTTGCCGAAGTCAAAGTGGATGAAGCGCTTGGGACTGTCGAAGTCTCTCGAATGGTGAGCGCCATCGCCGCTGGACGTATCCTCAACCCGAAAACGGCTCATAGCCAAATCTTGGGTGGGATGGTTTGGGGGATTGGCCATGCCTTACAGGAAGAGACCTTCCTGGATAAATCTCTCGGCCGTTACATGAACCACAATTACGCCGAGTATCATATTCCCGTGAACCGAGACATTCGCGATCTTGACGTGATTTTTGTCGAAGAACACGATGAGATTATTAATCCCATGGGCGTTAAGGGCTTAGGCGAGATTGGTTTAGTCGGCGTTGCTGCTGCGATTGCCAACGCCGTCTTCCACGCAACCGGTAAACGGATTCGCGAGCTCCCTCTAACGCTCGATAAGGTGATTCGCTAGATGACGTCTACAAGACGCTAAAAGACAACAAAGGGCCTGAGCCATGAAAGAATTAGGATTGATTCTCTTAGCTGCTGGAACGTCCTCGCGAATGCGCGGAAGCCACAAGCTTCTGCTGCCTCTCCAAGGTGAACCGATCGTCACGCGCTCACTCCGCGCGTACGAGTCAATTCCGTTCGCGCAGAAGATCGTCGTGCTCGGCCATCAAGCGGACATCGTTGCGGGGGCTATCTCGCGTGTCGCTCGCGATCCAGGCTCAATTCAGTTCGTTCGAAACGAGGAGTATCAGGCGGGGCTCCGGTCTTCACTGCAAACCGGACTCCGCGCGCTTCGACCGGAGATTGGCGGCGTCATGATCGCACTTGCGGACCAACCCTTCGTCGATGCGGAAACCGTCGTTCAAGTTGCAAAAGCGTTTTTAGCTGCGCCACAAGAAACGAATCCAGGTTCACCTCGATTGTTCGCACCGTTCTCAGAAGGTAAGCGCGGTAACCCTGTGATTGTTTCGCGATCCCTCTTTCAAGAAATCTTAGATGAAAACGGCGATGAAACTTACGATCAAGGCGCGCGTTTTCTCTTTCAAAAATACCCCGAAGCCATCGAACGCATCGAAGTTCAAACGCCGGCGATCCACATGGATATCGACACGCCTGAGGACTACAAGAAGTTCCAGCTCCGCGCTCAAGAGATTCGTCTGTGAACGATGAGTTGCTGAATCACATCCAGACTTTGAGAGAGTCGCGGCGCCCGTTTGCGCTTGCGACCGTCATCCACGTGAAGGGCTCAGCCTCAGCGCGAGCAGGCTCCAAAGCCGTCATCACCGAGGAGGGCAAGAACCTCTACGGCTGGGTTGGCGGCGGCTGTGCAGAATCGTTCGTGTGTAAGCAGAGTCTCGAAGCCATGTCAGAGGGTCGACCTCGAATCATCACGGCCGATCTCGACGACGAGATTTTCGGCCTGGGCATGCCGTGCGGCGGGATTATGGATGTTTATATCGAGCCGATGCTCCCGCAGAAGACACTTCTCATTTCAAGTGACGATGCCCTAAGTTCTCGCGTTGCGTGGCTGGCTGAGGGAGTTGGCTTGAGAGTCGTTCGCAATGGCCAAGCCGATCTTATGTGGCGCTCACTGAGTGAACCTGTCGGCGATACCGAACTGTCTGTCTTTGCACTTCTCGGGCTTGCCGGTCTGTTACGAGATTTTCGGGGCTTGAAACCCGAAGCGATGGCAAAAGCGAAAGGCGTTCATGAAAACGCAAGTCTCGAGCCTCAAACACATGTGACGGCGCCAAAAGTGCTTATCGTGGGCAGCAGTCGTATCACGGAGGAGCTTGCGCGCCTAAGCACAACTCTCGGCTTCAAAACGACGATTCACGGGGCACTTACAGAAACGGCGAACTACCCGGCTTCGGCAACGCTTATTCAAGACGACATCGGCTTCGATAAGGTCGAAATCGATCCAGAAACGTTCGTCGTAATCGCCGCACACCACAAAGGTGATCCAGAAGTGATGATCAAGGCGCTGGAATCGAAGTGCGCTTATGTTTCGCTCGTCGCAAGCGCAAAGAGATCGAAGATCGTGTTTGATCACGTCATGGAGCAAGGCCTTACCGCTTCAGTTTTGAATCGAGTGCGCGCTCCGGCAGGTGTTGAACTTAAAACTGAAAATCCCGCCGAGATTGCACTTAGTATTTTGACAGAGATCTGCATCTTGAACGGCATGGACCGCTTGAACTTATTCGGTGGAGCGCACGCTTGAGATCTTCTCTCGCTCTTAAGTTTCCACTTCTAAAAGAGATCGCGAAACCATTCGCGTATCTAGACAACGCCGCCACAACTCAAAAACCCGATCGAGTGCTACAAGCGCTCGATCAGTTTTATCGCACGACAAACTCGAATGTGCATAGGGGCGTTTACCCGCTTTCTGAAGCGGCAACTGCGGCTTACGAAACATCTAGAAAAAAAGTGGCTCGCTTCTTGGGCGCTAACTCTGACGAAGTGATTTTCACTTCATGCGCGACGGCAAGTTTGAACGAGCTGGCCCTGAGTCTCGAAGACCAATTCGGACCGTCTGACGTGCTCGTTCTTTGCGAGTCTGAGCACCACTCGAATCTCTTACCTTGGCTCCGAATATCAGAGAGAAAATCGTGCCGAGTTGTGTGGATCACCGTCAGGCAAGACGGCACACTTGATTTTGCCGAAGCCGAGCGAGAATGCGATCAAGGCGGCGTCAAGCTCGTTGCTCTAGCGAGTGTTTCTCACGTTCTCGGCAATCGACATGACGTAGCTCGGTTTTTCAAAAAAGCTAAAACCGCAGGCGCAATCACGGTCTTAGATGCTACGCAGAGTGTGGCACGAGCTCAGTTGGACGTTCCGACACTTCACTGCGATGCGCTCGCTTTTTCCGGTCACAAGATTTACGCGCCGACAGGGATCGGCGTTCTCTACGCAAGCCGCGACCTTCAAAAATCAATGTCGCCTGCGTTTGTCGGCGGCGGCATGGTCGACCAACTGACGAAAGCTGGCGCCACGTCTTGGCGACAGGCCCCCTGGAAATTCGAAGCCGGGACGCCGCCCATCGAAGCGGCGGTGGGCCTTGCTGCGGCGATCGACTTCGTTCATGACAACGACTTATTCGTGCATGCCGAAACTGAGCGGCGCCTCATCAAAAAATTCGCACTGTATCTAGCGGATCAGCCTGGCGTTCGCCTGTTAGGCTGGGCCTCAGCACTGCAGTTAGCAAATCGGAGCGAGTCTGAGGCGGATGTGAGCTTGCCCGAGCACGAGGGCTTACTTTCTTTCACGCTTGAAGGGCTTCATCCCCATGACATAGCTCAAACGTTGGCCGATGAAGGTGTTGCCG
>CAJYOV010000332.1 GCA_913776405.1 Pseudobdellovibrionaceae bacterium | reverse complement strand
CATCGTTCTTTCGTTTTGGCTCATGGACTCGTGGCAGAATGCGTTGGCACTCACCGGCGGCTTGCTCGGTGCAACGCTTTTAGGCTGGGGCCTTGCGCGTCTCGTTTTTAAATCGCTTTTTCTCTCGTTGAGAAAGACACCCGGGTTAGCGCGTCTTGTGGTCACAAATTTGTCTCGCAGTCGATTCGGCGTGAACCTGTGCTTCATTTCGATTCTGATCGGCACGCTTGTTTTGAATTTGGTGCCGCACCTTATGGCTTCTGCGGTTTCAGAGATCGAGCCGCTTGAGGGCCGTGAAGTGCCTGCCTTATTTCTCTTTAACATTCCAGAGTCGCAGGTCGAAGCGTTGAAAACGTTTGCGGCAAAAGAGTCGGTTGAACTTCGGTATCTCGCACCGATGATTCTTGGCCGACTTCAAAACGTGAATGACAAAACGACTGAAGACGAACAATTCCAGCGATTCCCTGTAAGACTCTCCTATCGAAACGAACTCATCGGGTCGGAGACTCTCGTGAAGGGAGCCATGCCGAAAGGCAATTACGACGCTGCGAAACTTTTAGAGTCGTCGAACGAAAGCCTTCCTGAGATTTCCGTCGAGAAAGATTTTGCCGATCGCAATGGTTTCAAGATGGGCGATAAATTAACGTTCGACGTTCAAGGGTTACCGGTGAGCGGTAGGATCACGAGCTTGCGCAGCGTTCGATGGACCGACTTTAATCCGAACTTTTTTATGATCTTTCAATCCGGCGTTCTCGACGACGCACCGAAAACATATCTTGCAAGCGTCAACATCGCCTCGCGAAATGCCGATGATCGCGAATCTCGCAAAAACAAATTGCAGTATGAAATCGCCAAACAGTTTCCTGATCTAAGCGTTTTAGATGTTGGGCGTACGGTCGGTCGTATTCTCGAAGTCGCGCGCTCAGTTTTAGGGCCCGTCAAAGCGGCAGCGGCGATCGCCGTTACAATGAGCTTCTTAGTCTTATTTGGCGTGATCGTGCACAACTTAAGAAAGCGTGAATCGGAAATCGATATTCAGAAAATTCTCGGCGCGGATGCCGCATTTATTCGGCGCTTGCTTGTTGCCGAGTATCTCGTTTTGGCGTCGAGTGCTGCCGTGATCGGCTCCCTCTTTGCGATCGGAATTACGGCGATCGTGAGCGTTCGGATTTTAGAGATCCCGATGAAGCTCGACATCAGCGCTCTGACATTGTCGCTGATCGTGACGATTCTTCTCACTGGTCTCGTTGCCTACATGTCTTCTTCACGGGTTTTGAAACTCCGTGGGGCCACACGAAAGCTTTGATCGGCTATAATCTTGCTCTGGACGACGGCGCTGAAAGAAGCGCTGGAATCATCAGAGGAGAGGTGACATGGCTGACGAGCGCAATCGAGAAGACGTCAAAAACCACGGCGGTCAGAAGAAGATGACGTCGGGTTATTACCGCTTTCCCACGCTTCGTCAGAACCAGGTCGTTTTCGTCTCAGAGGACGATCTCTGGTCGGTTGATCGCGAAGGCGGCGTTCCGAGACGGCTCAGCTCAGGTTTAGGTAAAGCGTCTTTGCCCGCGTTGTCGCCAGACGGTCAGTGGCTTGCATTTTCAAGTACGGAAGAAGGCAGCACCGAAGTCTACCTCATGCCTGCCGAGGGCGGCGAAGCTCAACGGATGACTCACCTCGGGAATGATGCGCGCGTCGTCGGATGGACCCACGACGGGGAAATCCTTTTTTCAAGCTCACACTTGCAACCGTTCTCTCGTCTGACCGATCTTTACGCTCTGGAAACTGAACATCGAATTGCGCGCAAAATCGAGTGCGGCCCGGCCTCTCACATTCACTGCGATGAACGTGGACGTCAGGTTATTGCACGTCATGGCGGAACCGATCTCGCGCACTGGAAACGGTATCGCGGCGGTCGTGCCGGTGAACTCTGGATCAAGGACGGCGAAACCGAAGAGTTCCGAAAACTTCTTTCGCACCCGGCAAATAGCGCGCGTCCGTTTTTCATCGGGGACCGGATCTACTTCATTTCCGACTACGAAGGTTTTGGCCAAGTTTATTCGGTCAAGCCTGACGGCTCTGATCTGAAACGCGTAACGGATGTTCGAGACTTTTACGTACGATCGCTGAACGTTGATGGAACCCGCTTGATCTACCAGGCGGGTGGCGATCTGTTCACCTTTGAAGTCGATGAACATGGCGAAGCGCTTACAAAACCGAAAAAAATCGAGATCGAATACCGAAGTGGTAAAACGCAAACGAACCGACGTTTTGTCTCTGCCTCTCGCTATCTCGAAGACTATGAGCTCGACCCGACAGGTGAGACCGCTGTTGTGGCCGCTCGAGGCAATACGTTTACGTTCAACCTCTGGAAAGGGCCGGTCACGCATCATGGCCAAGAGCGGTCTACGCGCTCTCGTTTAGGTCGGTTTTTGAGAGACGGAAAGCGGATTGCGGTGATCAGCGATGCGGGCGGTGAAGAGTCGCTCGAAATTCACGATCTCGATGATCGCGAAAGTGTCGAGCGACTGTCAGGCCTCGATCTCGGCCGAACGCGTGAGATGAAACTTTCGCCTACGGCTGATGAGGCAGCCCTCGTCAATCATCGCAACGAACTTCTTTGGGTGAATCTCGAAACGCACGAGTGCAAAGTTCTCGATCGAAGCGTTCACTCTCGCATCTATGGCTTCAACTGGTCTTACGATGGCCGGTACATCGCATACAGCTGCGCCATCGATGAACGCAGATCCGCACTCAAGATCTAC
>CAJYOV010000331.1 GCA_913776405.1 Pseudobdellovibrionaceae bacterium | reverse complement strand
CAAGAGCAGCATGCAATCTCTTAAGAGAGTTGGCAGATCGAGTTCAGAGAGAGTCGGCGTTTTATCTCTCGATAAGGCGTGCGCATAGCGCTGGAGATCGCTCAAGGTTTCGATCATCTCTGTTGTCGAAAGGGTGGCGCGGTCGATGAACGCTTGAGCTTCAGCGCTGACACCTGCACCACTTCCGAGCATCGACGGCAGGATCTGGAGATTCAAATCCACGGCGCCGATTTGATTTTGCAAATCGTGAGCGAGAAGCCTGAGGAAACTCGATAATTCTTTTTCAGTCATTGTCACCCCAGGTTCAGATCGAGACAGCAGTTAGAAATCGCCAAGTCGAAGGAAGTGTCGATCGCATCTTAAACGGAAACACTACCTCTCTAGTACCGGACCGTATCAGGTCAATGTCCAGATAAATTAAGACGAATTCTGGATTATAACTTCCTTAACAAGTTGTTGGTGCAGACTTATTTCATCGAAGCGATCATGCTTCGCTCGAGGGGAAAAGCCTCAAAGGGGAAAAGCAGATGAATAAACGTCAAGTAGTTCTTGGTGCAGCGCTCACGGCCTTGGTAGCAGCAGGTACAACGTTGAAGGTTTCAAAAGCGCAAGCCGACGACCACGCTGCACAGCCAGCAGCTGAAGGTGACAAGAACAGCTGCAAAGGCAAAGACGCTTGCAAGGGCAAAAAGAAAAAAGCTCACGCAGCTTCTGAAGAGAAAGAGAAGAACTCGTGCAAAGGCAAAAACTCTTGCGCTGCGAAAGCAGAAGAGAAGAAGTAAGCTGTCGATATGCGTGACTCGAAGCAACTTAGACTCTTCCCAGACCTTGGTATCGGTCTAGGTCTTCGAGTCCCTCACTACGCGGCTATACGTGAGGGGCGATCAAACGTTCATTGGTTCGAGGCGTTGTCTGAGAACTACATGGAAGACGGTGGACGCCCGATTCACATTTTAAGTGAAATTCGAAGAGACAAACCCGTGGCTCTCCACGGGGTCTCACTCTCGGTTGCATCTGTCGATCCTCTTAACCCTGAGTACCTGAAGCGACTCAAAACTCTCGTTGAACGTGTCGAGCCAGCCTTGATTTCCGATCACTGCTGTTGGACAGGTTTTGCGGGCGAGAACCTTCATGACTTAATGCCTGTGCCATTCACGCAAGAAGCGATCGACCACATCGCGGCGCGAATTCTTCAAGTGCAAGAGTTCTTGGGCCGACGCATTTTGCTCGAGAATGTATCGAGCTACGTGTCGTTCAAGCATTCCGAGATGACGGAATGGGAGTTCTTAAAAGAGCTTTTGGTCAAAGCCGACTGTGGGCTCTTACTCGATGTGAATAACGTCTACGTGAGTTCGATCAATCATAATTTCGACCCTCTTGACTATGTTCGAGCGATTCCGACAGAGCGGATCGGCCAGATTCATTTGGCCGGGCATTCGGAACGAGAAGAAGGGGGCGAACGTTTTCTGATTGATACGCACGACGCTCCCGTCTGTGATGACGTGTGGGCTCTATACGAAGAGACTGTAAGTCTCGTGGGGCCGGTCTCCACGATGGTGGAATGGGAT
The DNA here is from genome assembly GCA_913776405.1 of Pseudobdellovibrionaceae bacterium. GTDB lineage: Bacteria > Bdellovibrionota > Bdellovibrionia > Bdellovibrionales > JAMPXM01 > CAJYOV01. The sequence continues at coordinate 5,964 of CAJYOV010000331.1, read as the reverse complement.
GCCGATATTCCGAGCTACGAACGTCTTGAAGAAGAAGTGATGAAGGCCGAACGCATTCGCAAGAAGGTGGCTTTATGAGCGCTGCCCCGAACGGAAAACCTGTCGGCCCGACGCTGGCTGAACTTCAAAAAACGTTGTCGTCTGTCATCAACGGTTCAGCATCCAGCCGCGAGAACGCTTTGGCCGAATCGTGGATCGATCTCGCAGGTCAAACAATCAGCGCGAAAGATCGACTTGATGTGTATGTTGACGCCTGGTTCATGAGACTTGAAGAAAGTCTTGCGGAAGACTTTCCGAAAGTGAGAGCAAGATTTAAAAGCGGAGAATGGGAAGCGCTCCTTCGAGACTACTTCGCGCAATCTCCATCTCAGTCATTCACGCTCGCGAGAGCCGGTGACGCGTTCCCAGCCTTCTTAAGTGAGAAGCTCCAGGTTCCCAAATGGCTTGCGGACATCGCCCTTTTCGAGAAGGCTCTTTACAAAGCTCTTAGCGCGCGAGACGTCGACGTGTGGAACGTCGCTGAACTCCAAACCTTTGATGAAGAGAAACTTGAAGCCTTAAGCTTTGATCTTCAGCCTTCCGTCACTTTGATCGAATCAAAGTGGAATGTTTTTGACCCTGATGTTGAGTTTGGCTCAAACCCCGACTTGATCGATTCGTTTGTCGTTGTTTACCGCGATGGCTTCACACCAACCTCAAGAAGTGTTGCGGCTGATGAATTCGAATTTCTAAGACAAATTGCCAACAAGGCAACTCTCGGAGAACTCGCCCAAGAGTTTCAAGAGACGAATTGGCTTGTGTGGCTCTCCGAAGCTGCCTCTGAAGGTCTGATTCATCCACGCCTCAAGTAAAGGTGAGCTCACCATGAACCTTGCGTCACGAAACTTCGTTGTCTCCATTTTGGTCTTGAGTGTTTCTGTCGGCATCAGCGCCTGCAGCTCAAAACGAGCCGCGAGTGAAGAGGTAGCAAAAGGTGGTGCCGCAGCGTCACCGAACCAAGATCACGCGCTAATTCAGTGGCAACCATGGGACGACCGCGTGTTCGATCGCGCGCGCAAAGAAAAGAAGCTCGTACTTCTCGATCTAAAGGCGATTTGGTGCCACTGGTGCCACGTCATGGATGAAAAGACCTACGCGGACCCACGAGTTGCGGCCCTTTTGAATCAGCATTTTATCGCGACGCATGTCGATCAAGATTCGCGGCCCGATCTGGCCGCTCGATATGAAGATTACGGTTGGCCCGCAACGATCCTTTTTAATTCCGATGGGCAGGAGATCGCAAAGAAGAGCGGTTACATTGCGCCCGATCAAATGGTGGAACTCTTAAGAACACTCGTCGTAAATCCAAAACCGATGGAAGAGGAGTCCGTAGCGACGCCTGCGGTGCTCAATCCGTCGCTCTCCAATGAGTTCCGAGAGAAATTAGAAACTGAAGTTCTGACTCGCTACGATCAGAAGCAGGGGAGTTGGGATGTCAGCCACAAATTTGTAGATGCTGGCTTCGCAGATTTGTTTTTGTCACGTGCACTTCACGGCGAAAAGCGCGCTACAAAGTGGTTGAAGCAAACACTCGATCAGAATTTGAAGCTTCACGACCCGATCTGGGGTGGGGTTTACCAATACTCGACGGGTCGTGTTTGGAATGAGCCCCACTTTGAAAAGATCATGTCGGTCCAAGCCGACAACATCCGCATCTATGCCCAAGCTTCTCTCGTTTTGAACTCACCACGCTACTTAACTGCGTCTAAGAAGACGGCAGACTACATCAACGAGTTTCTCACATCGCCAGAGGGTGCGTTCTATACGAGTCAAGATGCCGATCTCATCCCGGGCCAACATTCAGAGCGTTATTTTAGTCTCAATGATGAAGAACGACGCAAGCTCGGCGTTCCGTCGGTCGATAAGCACATTTACGCGCGTGAAAATGGGTGGATGATTTCAGCTCTGACTTCGCTCTATGCGGCAAGCGGCGACTCTCTGTACCTCGAGCGCGCAAAAAAATCTGCAATCTGGATTGGTTCCCATCGAGCGTTGAGCGGTGGCGGGTTCAGTCACGGCGAAAAAGACTCGGCGGGCCCGTATCTCGGTGACACTGTCGCCATGGGACTTGCGTTTCTGAAACTCTATCAAGTCACAGGGGAGAGGCATTTCTATCAGGATGCGGTGAAGGCTGCAGCATTTCTGGATTCGAAGTTCAAAAACGGAAAAGCGGGTTACAACGCGGCCGTGACGACGGGTTTGGCGACAAAACCGATGGGCGAGGAAAATCTGCAGGTGGCCCGTTTCGCAAATCTGCTGTTCAGGTACTCCGGCGACATAAAACATCAAGAGATCGCAAAGCACGCGCTCAAATTTCTAACGATTCCTGATATTGCGGATGACTACTACATCACCGCCGGTCTCCTGCAAGTTGCAAGCGAAGTCGAAACTGCGCCTGTGCATATCGCCCTCGTGGCACCAAAATCCGATTTAAAAGCACGCGACCTCTGGTTGGGCGCACTTAGATTCCCACTCTTCTATCAAAGAGTCGATTGGTGGGACCGAGCCGAGGGCCCGCTACCTGCAAACGACGTGACTTATCCCGAACTTTCACGGGCCGCCGTGTTTACCTGCACGGAAAGCAGATGCTCGTTACCCGCGTTTGAACTCTCAGACGTTCAAAAAAGAATTGGGGCACTTTCAAAATGAATCAGATGATTCGCTCTTGGCAACGCGCGTTTTTAAACGTCACCTCGAAACTTTCTTGGGCGCCGGCGCTTGCGACTCGAATCCTGATCGGTTGGGTCTTCGCAGAATCTGGCTGGGGCAAGATGCACAATTTAGCGGGAGTGACAGAGTATTTTCAAACTCTCGGAATTCCTTACGCGAATTTGCAAGCCCCCTTCGTTTCTGGCGTAGAGCTTGTCGGAGGCATTCTTCTGATTCTTGGTCTCTTCACTCGCCTGGCGGCGATCCCGCTCTGTGCGACAATGGCCGTAGCAATCGTGACCGCCAAGAGAGCCGATATTTCGAGTTTCGGCGACTTCGCTGGCCTTTCGGAAACGACGCTGCTGTTAGGTCTTATGTGGCTCGTCTTCTTCGGTGCGGGCGCGGTGTCGCTCGATCGAGTTTTATTTCGCTCTAAAAATCTCTGAGAGGATGCGACCTTCGCTCTGTGATGGCGCGACAGTGCCGGTCATAAACGAAAGCGTAGGCGCGAGATCAACGATGTCGGCAGGCGTCGCATAGACGCCTGCTTGAATGTTCGGCCCTGCGATTAAAAGTGGTGCGCTACGATCGTAACTGTAGCCGGTCAGATGTGACGCTACTGTCGTGCTGTCGAGCCAAAATGGTTTCGGGATGATGACGACGTCGCCACTTCGCGATGGGTAATAGGATTTCTTTATCTGGCGTTCGAACTCGCCGGGCGGCAAACGGTTTTGTTCGTACTCGGTTCTCGTAAAGACGCGGTTTACACCTTCTACCGTCTCGAAGTAACGCTTCGCTTCGAGTTCAAGGGCAGCGCGGTCGATGCCGTCTGCCTTCAAAGCATCTGGATCGAAATAAAAGTTGAGTGAGTCTTCGGCCACGATCCAAGCGGCTGCGCCTTTCGGCTGCCCGAATTTTCTTGAGAGACGTTTGTTTGCGTCGTCTATCAATTGTTTCGGGACCAAACGACCGGCTTCAATGCGCGCTTGTTTCACGTATTCCGGCGAAGGCCCAACGCCGTGATCGGCCGTGAGTACGAAGACAACGTCTTTTAATCCGCCTTGCACATGAGTTTTAACGCCGTTTAGCAATCTCGAAAGTGCGCGGTCTTCCGCGACGGTGAGCTCTTCCATTTCAAGCGAGTTCGGGCCGGCTTTGTGACCCATCAAATCGTGAGTCGAATAACTCAGTGCTAAAAGATCCGTAGCTTTTCCGTTTCCGAGATTCTCGCCGCGGAGCACGGCGAGTGCGGCGTCAGTCGTGATCTCAGCACCGAATGGGAAAAGCAGCGATGCCAACGAGCCCTCTGTCGCTTTTTTCGAGAAGCCCGCGCCCTCGGTCAAACCGGTTCCAGCTGTCGGAGCTTTCCATTCAATTTCTCGGCCCCGTGTTTTTTGCAGTTTTGCGTTCACGTCTTTCAACCACTTGGGGAGCTCGCGGTCGGATGAGTAAAACGAGCTCGTCGACCAGTCGCCATTCGCGTCGACCCAGAAACTCAAGTTTGAACGGTGGCCACCCAGCGCGATGGCGGCTCGGTCTTTCAAGGCTAGAGCGTAGACGCGCGACGAATAACCCGCATTCTTCAAAGAGTCGCCGACCGTGTCGCCCACGATCGTACGCGGTGAGAGCTGATCTTGATCGTCTTGAACGCAGTAACGCATCTTCTTCGTTTCGCGGTCGTACCAATCGTTAATCGGGATGCCCGTTCTGTAGGGATAAGTACCTGTCAGAATCATCGAGTGACCTGGGCAGGTCATGTTCTGCAGAACATCGTATTTGGCCGCGGGGAAGTAAGCACTCGACTGCATGAGGTAGAGAAAACCACCGATCGAGCCGTTTTTATTTTGCGCAGGCAAGTAACGTGAAGAAAAACGCGTCAGGTAGTCGGCACGAAATTGATCGAAGACGATGACGACGATGAGTTTCGGCTTCTTCTGGAATTGAGCAAGAGTGAGTGTCGGCTGCGCGTCCGCTCTCGAAAGCGAAGTAGACACGACCGCCATCAAGATAAGAGTCGCGACGCACGTTTTGACGAGTGATCGAACTGACGATTTAAACCGAGAGAGAAAAGGCTTTCGCATAGCGCCTTCCTTTATTTATGCTACCAGGCTGCGTCGCGGCGAGGCAGACTGTCAATTCAGACACTGTTAGAAGTCCGTTAAGTCGCGGGAAAGGGGCGGGGCCTAAACATGAATTTCCGATTTTGGTATCGAGTCATCCTAGTGACCGCTCTGCTTTCTGTTTCGTCGCTAGCTCGATCGCAAGATGCCTTCTTCTCAAGCGGGGAGGGCCTTGAGAAGATCGGTCTTATCTTCGAGCAGCAGACGTATGCGGCTGCGGGACCGTTACCGAGTCTCGAGATCCAAGAGCAACGAGCTGCGATCTCGATCCCGATCTACAGAGGTGAAATGAGCACGTGGGCGTTTACGGCGCGAGGTCAGCGAACAGTATTGAACCGCTCATTGGCTTTTGCCGACCGGGGCGTTTCAGTACCGAAAGAATTCGGTACAGGTGAAGTCGGCGCAGCCTACACACGAAAAACGCTCACGTCTGGTCGGATGGCTGTGAATGCTACGGTCGGCGGCGCCGGCACTCAGATTTTCTCAAATGGGCGCACTCCGATTTTAACGGCGAGCTTCGTGCTCGATAAGCCAGCGGAGAACGGCAACTCGTGGCTCTACTTTGTGAACTACTCGAACAATCGAACGCTTCTGAATAACATTCCGTTACCGGGCATCGCTTACGCGTTTAAGAAACCGACGAGTACGATCGTGCTCGGCCTTCCATTTTCTTTCATCCTTTGGCGCCCAGATCCGTGGATGCTCGTTTCCGTGATTTCGCCCTTCGTTTCGAACGTCGAAGTTGCGTACCGCTTTTGGGGCCCGCTCCAACTTTACTCAGGCGTCGCGTGGAACCCGCGCGCTTATCAGAATTTAGTCGAAGGCAGCGAGGATCGCCTCATCTACAACAAGAAAGAAGCGTCGCTCGGTGTGCGCGCCTTTTTGGGCCCGAAGGGTTCTCTGTCGCTCGCTTATACTCAAGAGTTTGATCGTAAGTTCTTGCTTGGCCGTTCTGTCGGCGACGCGTCTTCTGACAAAATCTCGATCGAGTCATCTGGCGGCGTGCAGTTGAAGGTGCGACTTAATCTCTAGCGCTCAGAGCTGACATTGCTCTAACGAGTCTTCATGTGCTTTGCAAATAGGGTCTGCATAGCGAAAAGGGTTTAGAAATGAGCCCTTTTGGTCTCAACCTGACACGCGTTCGATCTTTCCACAA
>CAJYOV010000330.1 GCA_913776405.1 Pseudobdellovibrionaceae bacterium | reverse complement strand
TCGCCGGTCACGATGTCGATGTAGAAATCTTCCATCGCGCTGTAGAGGTATTCTTCAACGACCGTGCTCAAGCGATGGATCTCATCGATGAAGAGAACCGCGTTCGGCTTGAGGCTCGTCAAAATCGCGGCGAGATCGCCTTTTTTATCGAGCGCAGGGCCCGATGTCGTGCGGATATCGACACCCATGGTGTTTGCGATAATGGTCGAAAGCGTCGTCTTGCCGAGCCCCGGAGGACCGCTCAACAAAATATGATCGAGCGCTTCGCCGCGCGCTTTCGCGGCTTCAACGAAGACTTTTAATTTCTCTTTTACTTTGCCTTGGCCGGGGAAGTCTTCGAACTTTTGCGGGCGAAGCGACAGCTCCCACGACTCACCGTCTTTTTTTCCGCCGTCAATCATGCGTTCGCCTTTCGCTTGCGCACGAGCGGGCGCAGCTGATGCCGATTTTTTAGCCGCCAGGCCGGCAGGCGCTGCTGAGTTCATCGAAACCGCAGCTTCAAAAGCGGCGTCTGTTTCGTCGTAACCAGCGACATCGCTCGACGTAAATTCTTGAGTGTAGGAACCGGCGCCCTTTGGAGGCGTTTTTGGCGCCCGTTTTTTACCCGTCATTTTTTCCATCCAGAGGCTCCTCTGCTACCCGATTAAAACCCGCCCGAAAGCGCCTGAAGACCTGTGCGAAGACCTGCTTGCATTTCGACATCGTCAGGCAAATCGCCGACGACTCGCTCGGCATCTGGTAAGCGGAAGCCGAGATTCACAAGAGCTGACAAAATATCCGCGCGCACGCCTGTGAATTTCGGTTGAAGCGGCAGAGCTGTTTTGGCCTTCGTCGCCTTCGGTTCTTCCGGCGTTAGAACGAGTTTGCCTTTCAGCGTGAGGATTAATTGTTCAGCCGTTTTCTTGCCTACTTTTGGAAGGCTAGAAAGGGCTTTCACATCACCCGTTTCAATCATGCGTTGAAGGTCGTTCATCGTGGCGCCGGATAAAATCTTGATCGCCATTTTAGGGCCAACGCCGTTCACTTTTAGCAAAGACAAGAAGAGTCGTTTTTCAACGTCGGTTGAAAAACCAAAAAGTGTAATGGCATCTTCGCGGACAGACGTATGAACGAAGAAGCGACCGGCATCTGACGACAGCGTATCGTCGAGCGTTGTTTGCGAACAGTTCAGTTCGTAGCCCACGCCATTTACATTCAGAATACAGCCGTCTTCGTTTCTTTCGATGATTTGACCTTGAAGAAAGGCGATCACAACTCTACTCCCGGCATCCGGCCTGCAACTTGAAGATTTCTAGCGTGATAAAACGCCAATGCCAACGCATCACTCGCATCGAGACGCGCTTGATGGTTTCGCAATCCGAGGGCTGCGAACAAAACGATTTGAACCTGATCTTTCGTAGAAGCGCCGTTGCCCGTGATGCCTTTTTTGACGGCACGTGCTGCGTATTCGACCACGTCGGCGCCTGCACGTATCGCGGTTGAAACAGCGACGCCCCGCACGTGACCGAGCTTGAACGCGCTATCGGCATTTTTGCCGAGAAAGATGCGCTCGATCACGATTTCATCCGGCTGAATGCGGGAAACGAGTGTTTCAAGTTCGCCTGCGATAATCGCCAAGCGATCGTGAAACGAAAGTTTTGCGGGCGGAGCGATCACGCCGTGCGAGACGTGCAAGATCGAATCGCCGTCGGAGTTCACGACTCCGAAACCTGTAAATGTACTCCCAGGGTCGATCCCCAAGATAACTTTCATCGTCATGGTCTCCGCTCGCGGTCATTGAACCGTGGCCCGGCTCCAAAGACAAGCTTGAAGGTCTTCACGTAGGTGCTTGCGAACACGGCAATTTATGCGAAGATCGTTTTAGGGGGCCTTTACCGGTGTCGATCAATCCAGAGTTCGTGGAGCGCTATCAGCTCGAGCTAAATAAAAACCCGCGCAGTCGCGTGTTTGCGCCGCTCAGCGAAGCCTACCGAAAAATGGGATTGCTCGAAGAAGCCCGCCGCATCTGCCGCTTCGGTACGCAAGCGAATCCCGATTTTGCGGGCGGGCACGTCGCTTACGCGAAGATCCTTCTCGATCTGAAAAGCCCGGCTGAAGCGCTGAAGCATCTCGAAGCCGCAGCAAAACTGTCTCCTGACAATCTGCTTGCTCACACGCTGTTGGGCGAGACACTCATCGAGCTTCGCCGCCCGAAAGAGGCGCTGAAAGCCTTCAAGATGGTTCTTTTCTTGGATCCCGACAATGAACGCGCGACGCAATCCGTTCGCAAATGGGAATTCCTTACGGCTGACGATTACGGTGACGACGTCTTCGCTATGAGGCCGATTTTCGAGAAAAAAGCAGAGTCGCAAGCGGCTGACGAAATCGACGAAGAGCTCGAAGATCTTTTAACTGAATCTGGGGTCTCTCTCGCGGGCAGTTCACCTGGCGACATGCGCATGGATCTCCAAAAGCGCCACCAGCGCGCACTTGAACGCGCGCTCTCTTTGGCCGACGCTTTCACGGTTCGAAACGATCTCGATGCCGCTCTGAAAGTCATCGACGACGCCCGCAAACTCTTGGGCCCGATGCCGGATCTCGAGTCGCGTTCGCGACTTTTACGAAAACGACTCGAGGTTCTCGCAGATGAAGTCGATGACGTCGACGATAATGGTGGCGATACGGATGACGAGCCGGATTCACCTGAGTTTCTTGACCTCCCCGAAGATCCCGATGCGCCTCAACCTCTTGCAGCCGCACGGAAACGCGAAGTTCTCGAAACTTTGCTGCGCCGAATCAGCGCGCGCCGCGCAGAGGCCTAAGGTCTAGCGTCCGCGCCGGCGGGTCGGCCGCTTGACCGGATCAGCCAAAAACGCA
>CAJYOV010000329.1 GCA_913776405.1 Pseudobdellovibrionaceae bacterium | reverse complement strand
CGAATTTCAAAAAGACTGGTGTTGAAAGAGGCTCTTGCGCTGCCTGAGCCGAGATCGATACCAATAGCGCCATTATCATTTCAATAATTTTAGCGACCTCCCTTGAAATTTCTGTTCTTCATTTTAGAAGCAAACTTTCCGGCTTTCTGGCCTGCATTCATCATCTGCATTGGTGCCGACTTTGGATTCAGCATCATCACGGTCTTAAGCACTCCTCGCTTAAGCGTATCGCCAAGACTCAGATTCACCCCGTCCGCTAGCTGAGTGATAATGAACGGTGAGAATAGAAGCGCGATTGCGATGATCAAATTCAGTGTGACCACCGTGACCATATTCTCTTGAGAGGTATAGGACGAAGCGAACGGTAACGCTCTCAAGAAAGCCGAGAGAATCGACCAAACAATCGGCCAACAAGCGACTTGGATCATCGATTTGAACAGCCCCTTTGTCATTCCGACTGTCGAGTCAAAAAGAGCACCAAGAATCAAAAAAGGTCCAAGTGCTACGAACAAAAACCAATAGAAGTGCTGAAAGGAAAGTAGGAAGAGCCGCGCCATCGAAAGAATGATAAAGCTCAAGAGGACGAGAATGCCGATGATAAAGTCTTTATGCAGATCCAGCAGAGCATCAATGCCAAAAGACAATTCATCAGCTCTCTTCGCTGCCGCATCTAGAACCGCATCGATGCCTGTCATGTCATCAATCGATCTAGCGATCTCAACACCGACGACTTGCACCGTCTCCGCGAAAGTCGGAAACGCCGACAGAATCAATGCAACAAATACGAGCCGCTTAAGCCTCACAAGCACAGCGCCCGAAAGACCTAGATCGTTTGAGTAGGCGAATGCAACTGAGAGGCAGAAGAGCGGGACCAGCAGCAGCCAGGCGATGTGACTTGTCTGATCGTAAATAGTCCGAACAACCGGAATGAGCCGATCAAACTCTTCGACTGCTGGAATTGAATAGCTGTTAAAAGCTTCTCGCTTTCAAAGCGACCACTGAGAACTTTGATTCGAGCTGCGCACTCACGGTTTTAAGCGCACTTCCCTTAGAAACCACGGCCCTAGTTTCACTCTCATTTGCCTGAGCCATCATTTGCGCAAGCATCGTGATGATGTGACTTTGAAGTGCCAGTGACTGCGCTTGTACTGAAACCAAGCTTCCTATCCCAGAGGCAGTCAGTTTCTGCGCGACACCTGGCGAAGCGTCTGCCCCTCTCCGCTCAAGCTCTTTGCCTGATTTGAAGGTCGATTCCGTTTGGGAATGAACTTGGGCCGTCATTGTCATCGCGTTTGAGATTTCAGAATCAAGTTCATTGTATTTCTCATTCCGGTACTCTTTCGGCATGATACGGTAAATCTGACTGAGCCTTCGATTTGCTTCTCTCGGATCTCGCCACTTCTCCCAGCTCGCGGGGTGAACAAGATTCGCAATCGTCTGAACTCGGTCGATTCGATCTTTAATCCCCTCCATCTCATCGGCCATGTAGCTTGTCTGCTGTTGAAGCTCGAACATCGTGTGAAGAGTGTTAAAGACGATCTCGGCAAGTAACGGAAGATCGGCTCCCCACATATCCGCACGAGCCTTCATCGGTAGAACCGTAAGGGCTAAAACCACGATTAACTTCTTCATGATGCTCCTTTCGTTACGGAAACATTCTCCGTGTTTGCTAGTTCGTAAAACTCAGGAGTCGGATAAAGCCTAAACACCTGACTCATAAGCGGACTAAGAGCGAAGAACTCTGAGTAGACGGGCTTCTTAGATGAAACCGACAATGCACGTTGGATGTCAGATTCGTTCATATCGAACGTCTCTTTTAGAAACTCGCCAGCCGCTCCGTTCTGAAGAAAGATCTTCGTAAAGCTGTTCGTGAAAATCATTTTCGCAAACGCCTCGTCACCGTAATCCGCTAAGTTCTGAGTGATAGATACAATCCCCGCTCTGTACTTACGGAATGTTCGATACATCTCTTCAAGAAGCCATTTTGTTTCGGCGAAGAATCGCCAAACCTCATCAAAGACCACCTCGGTCCTTTTGAACTTTCCCAACGCCAAATCCCGCCAAAGAAGTTGAGATAGAATCTGAATCGTCGTTCTTTGCAGAACGGGATCAGAATCCAATTCCTTAAAATCAAATGCCGTCACTTGAGACGAAAGAGCTGCGATCAGCTCCGGGCTATCTTTTGCGTCATCAAGCTTCACGTGCGGTTTCAGCCAATGAGCAAGATCTTGATAAAACCGCTCGGTCTTGGACTTCGCACTCTCGATCAACGCCCGAATACTCAATGGCTTACCCTCAAACTCGCGAACCAAGTCGTCGATTGCCACTCGATGTGAGTGAGTTAAATGAGCACCTGACCCGCAAAGAGTTTCAATCAGCGCTCGATAAAACCCGCTCGCATCAACCGGACTCGAACGAATGAACGATGCAACAAGCCCCCTCGCTTGTTCTGCCGAAAGTGTCTGGTAGACACCGCCGTAGGCTTGAACCAACTTTCGGTACGACCCGCCAATATCGAAGATACAAAGTCTCGTCTCAGGCTCGTCTTTCAAAAGCGATGAAAGCACGGCATTCATGAGAAAGCTCTTCCCTGAACCCGAAGCTCCGCAAATGAATGCGTTGAAATTCAGATTCTCTTTCGAAAACAGATTCAAGTGTGACCGTTCTCGATTTCTCGACTGAAGCGGGAGAGACGATTGGTCATTCACGCGCGAGTAATCGCTAAGAAGCGGCAGCAGATGCGCAAAGTTCTCCGAGAGAATTGGAAGCGTTCGGATCTTCATCATCTTGTTTCCCGGTACATGGCTCACAAATACTGGCAAGGAGCCGATTCGCTCTTGATAGAGTCCGGCGTTGCCTACGCCAGAGACCGCCTTCTCAAAATCGTTGGAGACTTCCCTCGTCTCCGCATCCGTTCCAACAACCATGATTCCCAGAGAAATCTCGAGCAGCGCTTCTTTGCCGACAAGGATTCTCTCTAAAGTCTCTTCCGAAGACTGAAGAACGGAATTGGACTCGATATTCCTTACCTCAAGCGAGTTCGTAATCGAGAGCGCATGACTCACCCGTCGCTTTGTCTCTAATCTACGACGAATAAGTTTGCGATCTGGAATCGTGAACTTCAAAGAGGCAACAAACTCTCGATCTGATTCGAAGACCGGCTGAAGGCACCCCTTCCAAGAAACTTGAGGTAGTTCGGTCAGAGACAAAACACGAATGGTCTTCTCTTCTGCCTGAATACTCTCCTTTTCCCAGACGACGTCAGGAAAACCGCTTGATCGGATCTTTGGACCCAGAAGAATCTCCAGGTACCCACGCCAAGATTCTTCAGAAAGAAGCTCGGGCGACAGATGCAGCTCACTTAGGATTGCGCCGATGTGCGAATACGAAGCCTCTTTCTCAACGCGCTCGAAAGCCATGAGAGTCGTGACAAGCGTACCGTCGGCATCTAGTTTCCGGAACAGTATAAACTGCCCGTCGATCAAACTCGGCAGCCTCGCGATCAGATCACTCAACTTCTGAAAGAACCCGTTTGCGTTTTGACCCTCCAGATCCTCCTCGAAGAGCCCGGAAGATAGCGGCTCAAACTCGTAAGCTCGAAAGAGACTCCCGTCGGCACCTTCGATGTGTCCAGGCGATAGCCACCGAGTTTGAATCAGAGCGTGACTCAATGACATCTTACTCACTTCTCACCTTTCTTTCTCCCGGCATGACCGAGGTAGACGTGCGGTTGAAAAACGAAACGAGCTAAGAGTTCTAAGTGACCATTCTTCTGACCGTGCGAAATCACTCTCAGGATTCCAAGGGTGAGTAGCCCCAACACCCATGAAAGAATCAGAGGGAGCTTGAAGATATTCAGCATCACGTTCGTCACAGCCAAAACCGTGAACGAAATGATGATGTGGCTCACTTCAAAGCCCCAAAACTGACAGCGGTTCATGTTGCTCGTTGGACAATTCTTCATTGAACTGTCCTGCGAATCAGATCGAGAATGCTTTGAGCACCAAACACGATCACGGCACCCGTGATCGCATAGGCTAAGTGGTTTTTCGCATTCGGATTTCCGGTAAGGAAACTAAAGGCCGCAAATCCCAATCCCATCATCGCAAAGAGCGGCAAGATGGCGTTAAAGAGTACGTCCTTCAGACCTCTAAGAGATCCTTCAACGTCTGCGTGTGCGCAGGGTGCAATCAGCAGAATCACACCCAACACGACGAGTAGCTTGATTTTCAATTGGACTCCCTACTTTCAAATAAAGAGAAGTCGATGAGCCGAGAAGATTGCAAAAGAGTTGAAAGGAGCTAGTTACGTCGAGGCACCATCGCGAGGCTTTTGCTCGATCTGCATCACATATCGCTGGCCCGGAAACATATAGAGCTCAAAGCTTAAGCTTCCACCGCTCTTTGACGGCCAAGCTCTACCCACACGATTCCACGCTGTACGCTTTTCGTAACCATCGCCTTGCCTTGCTTCGTATTCTTTAGCGACCAAGATATCGAAGAACTGATTGTTGTTTGTGTTCGTCATGCGTTTCCTCCTTCGGAAATAGGTATTGAAATTCTAGATTTGCTAATTGCGCGAAGTTTTCGCGAGACCAGTTGCAGAAGTCGTAGCAGTCGCGAATCAAAGCTTGAACGTCGATGGATAGACCATCTGACGACCGAACCAAGATTCAGTTGAAGATCTAGGTTGTTTTGATCCGAAGAAGAGATGTCGTTTCTCAAAGACATCCGTATCAGGTGAGTAGTTGCACTCCCAGCAATGAGAGTGTGTAGCGAGATGTTCGATCCCCGATGATCCACATCTCGGACATTCGTTCCGTTTCATCGATCCCCCATCAGGCGTTTCTGTTAGTTCAACGCCTGTTCACTATTTATTAAGTGCAAGAGGATGTGCGGTTTGTGCCAATCAAGTGGCCGTCTCAGAAGTGATTGATTTAAAAAATGATTTTAGAAAACAGTCCGAATCGTCGGACTTTGAGCATTTAAAAGAGTCCGAATCGGCAGACTAAAACTCGGACTTTTGGTGTTCGATATTTCGGACTATGCGAGATAGATGGGGCAACGTTTTATCCAACAAAACAAATCTAGATGCTAAACTGCTCGGGAACGCGAGCTATGTTGAAGCTAGGTCTGCTTTTCTGATGGCTGTTAGCAGAAGCAGAGAGGAATCGGTTTCGCGCAAGCTGCACTCGCGCGCAAAACCGAATTTAAAAGCGAGTGCTTTTGTTCAGAGAAACAGACCCATGTGAATCGCATCCGTGTAATCGTAATCGAGCTTGCGATACTTCAATATTCGACCTTCTTCCTTGAACCCGATTGATTTGTAAAGCTTGATGGCAGATTCATTGTCAGCGAGCACTATGAGATCAATCTTTTCCAATCCGAACGACGATGCTTCTTTGATGACGTTCTCAATCATAGCTCGCCCGATGCCTTTGCCTCGGTACTCCTTTAGCAGACCCATTCCGAGTTCGGCTCTGTGCTTTGCTGTTTCCCGAGATGTGAGTTGCAAATCGCACCAGCCAATCAGCTTTTCCCCATCGAAGGCGAATACGTTCGGCGAATGAGCGGACTCCAATTTGACAAGGTTCTCTTTTAGAACTTCAACTGGCGGAGCTTTCGTAAACATCAGAAAGCGCCCCTCATTTGCTACTTCGCCAAGCAACCGATGAAACTTTTCTGCGTGTTCTGCCTTAGCCGGAAATAGTTGAATACTCATGTCCACCTCACACCTATACGTTAGCCGTCAAAGTCAGGTGCGGTCATCAAAGGAATCTTCTGATTCGTTTTTAAATCAGACTCGTTTGAGGTTCATGGGGCCGAAAATTGGCTCCACGCCGACCGCGCTACCGAACCCGTCAAAGTGAATAAAAGCCCGAAATTTGCTGATTCTCGACATTATATAGAAAGCGACGATCAAGCAGTGGCCCTGACCAGTCGACCTGTCCAAGCCCGCCGCCGCAATTTGCTCCGTCGACAGAATCGACCGACGCCAGCCCCTTTGGTCGCAAAGGCGCATGAGATTGTTCAGAACCTGCTGGTTCGGTCCTTCAGGGGTCGTCAGTACCGGCGCGGTCAAGATGTTCGCAAGGACGCCCAAATGGCTCTCAAGGCAATGTTCGGTTCGCCGACACAACGATTCCCTTGATGACCACGGGAATGACGTATCAACTCACCCGAACGATTTTGCAAAGCCGGTTGGAAGCGAATTTACAATTCAGTTGAGAAAAGTTGGAATGGATTAGAGCCAGTGTTACGAACACTCTGAAACTCAAAAATCTCGGAGGTTTACGTGAAAATTCTGAAAGCTGCTCTAATCGGAACGCTACTTACCACCAAAGCAGTAGCTCAGGCAGCATATCCTGATTTTGCGTGCACGACGGTGCTTCTTCAGCCATTCCCAACGGGGGGCGACCAATTGACCATCGCTCCTGAGTCTGGGGTTCAGGAGTTTGTAGTAGAAGGTTCGACAGAAATAAATCAGGGATTCGGCTGGAATGTCCTCCAGAAAATCAATGATCCGTTATTCTCGCAATACGCTCTCACGCCATCTCTGGATCCCAATAATTTCGCATTGGGAGTTGTGTTCAGCCGGACGGACGATGAAGGAAAAGCTCTGCCTGTAGGCGTATACAGTGTTACAACGAGCGACAACAGCAAGTGGCCAAGTGCTGAACGTCTCGTCGGTCCTGGTTCGTTTGCACTCACCGAGACCTTGGCCATCACTGGAGTGTCGGCAAGAGCTCGCGCTGTAATCACCTGCTTGAAGCGCTAGAGCACGCAAGCTTCAAAAACACTTCGTTATGGGCGGATGCATTTCAAATGACCGCCTGTTTATGGAATGCGTTCAGTGGAATCAAAAAGCGAGCCGGTCAAAAAAGTTCACCGGCTCGCCACAATCAGATCTCTGCACTAAAAGCGAAAGCATTAACGAGCTTCAAAGCTCAGCAGCTGAGGCAACACGTTTATTAAATCTCTGCCGGAGCAACTGACGAGTCCTGTTCGACTCTAGTTGAAGTTTTACGAAGAGCCAGCCATTCCTTCTTAGAAGCGGATACGGAACCATGCGAACACTTCGCAATCCTCGCAATCTCCCGGAATGACAAGCCGGCGCTCAAAAGCTCATGGATTAAAAGATCATTTCGTTTACGTTCTCTTCCGATTCTTTTTCCTTTGGCTCGCGCATTTTTAAGGCCGGCAACGACTCGCTCGCGGATTAGCTCACGTTCGAGCTGCGCTAATGCTCCGAGAATGGTAAATAGCGCCATACCCATCGGGGAATTAGTATCGAGTTGCTCGGTTACAGATATAAAGCGAATCTGCTTCGACTTAAATTTTTCGAGCGCTTTGAGTAAGTGACTCACACTTCGCGCAAAGCGAGAGAAGCTGAACACGATGACCTGCCCTACGTTGTCGGTTTCGACACGATCCATGAGTTGGTTGAGCGCTGGTCGAGACTCCTTCGCACCAGAGATACCGTGGTCGACGAACAATTCAAAATTCATGATTCCTTGCTTAGCGCACCAGTCTCGCAACGCACGTTCTTGAGACTCGGTATTCTGATCCTGAGTTGAAACTCTTGCGTACAAAAAACAAAGCTTCTCCGATGTTTCCATTCGCTTCCTTCTGACCGGTTGAACAGAAGATGACGAGTAGGTTTCGCGAATGATCGCGATGAGTAGCTGTCCAGATTTAAAAAAATAATTGAGAACTATGCGTATCCGATTTCAACAAT
>CAJYOV010000328.1 GCA_913776405.1 Pseudobdellovibrionaceae bacterium | reverse complement strand
ATCAGGGGCAGACGTATTTTCCGGTGTTCAAGTATTACCATCCATCGCTCTTCGGCCAAGATGGTTTAGCGATGATGGACTACCGCAACATGAAGCTAGATGCGGGCGACTGGGCGATTTGGCCAATCATCAGGTGGGACCCCTTCGAACGAAATGAAAAACTTGAAGAGTTCCCTGCGCCACCAAGCGCGTCGAATTGGTTTGGCACCGACGATGGGGGCCGCGATGTCGCAGCGAGATTGCTTTACGGGTTTCGCTACTCGATGGCCTACGCTGTCGGCGTTTGGATCCTATCTTCGATCATAGGTGCGCTCGCCGGAGCGGCGATGGGCTTTGCTGGCGGGTGGACCGACCTTGCTGGTCAGCGAGTGATCGAAGTTCTAGAGTCGCTGCCGTTTTTGATGATCTTGATTACGTTGGTTTCAATCTTTCAGCCGTCTCTAACGTTACTCGTTTTGCTAACCGTTTTTTTCAGCTGGGTTTCGATTTCGATTTATTTCCGGGCTGAATTTCTAAAGCTTAGAAAGCGTGAATTCATTGAAGCCGCGCACGCATCGGGTGCATCGAAATGGCGTGTGATTACTACCCACATCTTGCCAAACAGCCTCACGCCGTGGATCACGATTTCACCTTTCATCATTGCGGGTAATATTTCCGGCTTAGCCGCTCTCGACTTTCTCGGGTTTGGGCTTCAGGCGCCGACGCCGAGTTGGGGTGAGCTTTTAAATCAGGCGCTGAATTATTTTAGGATTGCGTGGTGGCTTGCGGTTTATCCGTCGGCGGCGTTGTTCTTGACGCTTACGATTCTGAATTTGATTGGCGACGGTGTGCGCGATGCGCTGGATCCTAGAAAGTAATTAGTTCGCTTCGGGCTCGTTCGTGTCGTTGGTGCCGCGAGCCTCTTCGTCTTCAAAAACTTTGATCGCCTCGTTGATGCGCTTTCGCTTCGCTTTCGGAAGACGCGCAAACTCTCGATCGAGAGCTTTTCGGTTCGCGCGCATAACTTCGAGGTTGTTACCGATCACGCCTGCAATCGGATCGCGCGGCACGGCTTCAGCGATCACACTGGCAAACGCTCGGATCTGCGAATTCGAAAGCTTCTTAGTCTTTGCGTCCGAGATGCGATTGATCACACTTGTCACTTCATGTTGAAGTTTGTTCCGTTCGCTATCGGCTGCGGCGTCTTTCTTCTGCGCGAGTTTCACGTAGTCCGCGTGGATCGCTTGGAGATCTTTAACGCCTTCTTTGTCGCTCGCATGCGCAAAGCTCGCGAAAGCCAGAACGAACAATGTCCAGAGCACGGTGAAGAGTGCGGGTTTCACGACAGTTTCGGTCATTTTGCCCACGCCACTTTCTTCACAACAGGTAGGAAGATGCCCGAGACCTTGCGCGTGAAGACGCGGTCGATCGGTTCCGATGCGCAGTAGTCGCTGCAGTAGCGCGTGCCTACTTTGATTTCGATGTGACCGCTGCGCCCGCCGCTGTAAACGATGATGGCACCTTCGGGCGCTTTTGATGCGTCATGGCCAATGCTAGCGGCGATATCGATGAATTTATTTTGTCCGTTCGCGTCTTTCAGCGTTCGTAAGTAGGGCGCTGATTGACGGGCATGATCACCTGGAATTCGACTCTCAATCACGCCTGAGCGTACGAGGATGTCGTTAACGGCTTCTTTGCAATAACCTTTGTAGCGGTTGCCAGAGATTCCGTGGCGCGTGCGTTTGACTTCTTCAGCTGTGATCTTAGTGAGATTGGAGAAACTCGCCCGCGTGTATTTCAAGACGTAGTTGTTCCAGAAAAAATTGTCTTTGAATGGGCGGAGCATCTGCATCGTTGCCCAATTCTTTTTAAGCTTCTCAGCTTCTTCACCAAAGAGAGCATACGACTTCGCTGTCGGAAGGCGTGGTAAAGCAAAAGAGAACGGACCAGTCGTTGCATTTTTAAAACACTCAACGCAGCTCGCGAACGCTTCCATCCGTGCCTGCTCTTCCGGCGAAAGATCTCTCAACATGATTGGCGCTTTAAGTTGTGGCTTCGCAGGGACTTTCCCCGCAGTCAGCGCCGCACGGTAGAGATTGAGCACGTTGCCGGAGCGTTTGGCAGTCGATGTGGTCTTCACAGGCCGATGCTGAACCATGAAGGGGTTTGACGGCTTTGAATCTGTTCGCGCCTTCAGGCGGGTTCTCTGCTGAGCCTCTGCGCTAACGCCGATCGCGAAAGGCACGGCAAAAGTCGCGATGATCGCGAGACGGAAAATGAAGTGTGAGGTAAGCCATTTCGTCATAACGATTAGACTTACTGCAAGAGGGTCGCCAGTATTTTGATAAGGATTCAGGGCACTTAGAAAACCGTGCCCTGACTTGAGACGTCGAACTTTTTGTCAGGGCTCAGACTAAGTAGACATTGATGGAGCTGAATCAGTCTTCTGGCGTTTGATCGATGACAGTCTCAAACGAAGAGAGAATGCGTTCTTTCTGCGCGGCTGAGAGCTTTGAGATTTCCGCCTCAAGGGCTTCGCGATTGGTCTCAATCATTTTGCGATTGTTCTCGACCATCGCGTGCGCAGGATCGACCGGTTCAGCGATACTCAACAGATCAACGAACGCCGCGATCTGTTGCGAAGAAAGTTTCCCATTGCCTGGCGCCATCTTTTGAATGATGCCCGATGCTTCTTTCTGAAGTGCGTTTCTCTCTTTATCGAACTTCAACGATGGGTCCGTACCGAGTTTGTCGTAGTCGGCCTTGATTGCTTGAAGGTCTTTTACGCCTTCAAACTCGAACGCGTGTGCGAGAGATGAAATAGAAAGCACTGAGATTAAGATGATAGTTTTAATCATGGTAACTCCGATGCGATCGGTAAGAAGATGCCCACCACGTAACGCGAGATCTTTTCGTTCATTGGAATGGCGTTGCAGTGATCGCTACAGTACTGATCCTTGATTTTAAGTTCGATGTGGCCCCAGCTGCCGCCGCGATACACGATGATTGAGCCGGGAGGCGCCTCGTTCGGGTCATTGCTCACGCGTGGCCCGATATCGACAAACATAGGCTGGCCGTTCGGATATTTCTGAGCCTTCATGTACGTTGCGGCACCGATTGCCGCTTCGCCAGGTATGTAGTCTTTCACGATACCCGCATTCAGAAGCGTTTCTTTCACGGCGCGGTAGCACAACTGCTTCGAAACGTTTCCGCGAATGGTAACTTTATGCCGTCTTTTCCCACGGCCGCGCGTGACTTCACGCGGTTTCTCCACGGCGGTCATCGATGCTTTGTTGAGCTTGTCGATATTTTCTCTCGTGTAGGCCGTACGGTAGTTTCGCCAAGTTAAGTATCTGATCGCTGGGCGTGGTCTCTGTTGGACCGTTTGCGATTTCTGGTAGAGACCCCAAAAGTCTTCCCACTCTTTTGTGGACGCAGTCACGATGAGCGGCTTTGAAGGCGGTTTCTCAACGTTCTTAAAAAGAAGAGGTGCGATGGTTTTTGGCACGGGTGATGGCGTTGGCTGGGCGCAGATGTAACAAGGCTTCGAGTCTGGTTTCTGTGGGCGCGCCGTCCAGTAAGGACTTAACTTCTGAGTCGACGGTTGGGCTTCGGCAGCCGCGACGATCGCCGTCGGAAGACCGAATGAAACCGAAAGAGCAAAATGTAAGAGTGGTGAGCGAAGTCGTCTTAGCATAACGGCTTAAGGCGATTTGCAAGGCGCTGACCAACAATAAATGTGAGATTTCAGTCGGTTGCGCCACGAGCGACGCAACTGAAAGCGTCTAAATTGTAAACGACTAAGTCGGTTTTACTCTGGATCATCAGAGAGACACGCGAGCTGCAAATCAAGCCGATCGACCCTTAGTGATCAACATCAGCTCGCCAACAACTC
>CAJYOV010000327.1 GCA_913776405.1 Pseudobdellovibrionaceae bacterium | reverse complement strand
ATGCCGAAAAAGTTTCGGTCGTCGATTCACGCGGTAAGCTTCTTTCAAAATCGGTCAATCCTGATAGCGCTGGCAGTGCTGAGATTGCAGACCTTCAAGCGAAAAAAGAACGCGAACTCGAAGAGCGCATTGAAGAGATCTTGAGCCGCGTTGTGGGCCAAGGCAAAGTCATGGCGCGTGTAAACGCGACACTTGCGACTCGCCATGTTCTCACGACTGAAGAAACGATCGATCCAGATAAGACGGCGCTTCTCTCATCGCAAACAGAAGAAGAATCTCTCGACGGTTCACGTACAAGTCAGTCGGGGATCGCAGGCTCACGCGCAAATCTCCCTGGCGCGCAAGACGTCGGCGGCGCTGGCGGTGGTGCGGGCTTCAGCCAGAACGTAAAAAAAGAACTTAAGACTCAGAACTACGCCGTTCCCAAAACGATTCGTAACATCAAAGAAGCTGCTGGCGGTCTCGAGAAACTCTCGGTCGCGGTCGTTGTTGACGGCGTGAACATCATGAAAAAAGATGACAAGGGCGAGGAGACTGAGTCGTGGGAAGCACGCTCGCCTGAAGAACTCGCGAAATTCGAGGCTCTCGTTAAGAACTCAATCGGGTTCAACGAGGCTCGCGGCGATACGATCAAAGTTGAAAACATCAAGTTCATGAAAGAGGACTTCTCAGAATCTGAGAAGATCATGACGACACTCGAGCGTAAGAAACTCGTGAACGCGCTTCTTAAGTGGGTTCTCTTGGGCCTAGCGATCGCGATGTTCTTCTTCATCGTCATCCGCCCTTTCATGCGCTGGATCACGGACAGCTTCCAAGACTCGGTCGAAGACATGCTTCCACGCACGATTGAAGAGCTCGAAGAACTTCAATCGGTAGACAATACGCTTCCGGGCATGTCGTCGGCTCTTCCGGTTCTTGAAGAGTCTCTCGATCCGGATAAAGCGGAGTCTGAACTTCTCAAAGAGCGCATCATGTCTCTCATGGATAAAGATGAAGAGAAGGCCGCAGGCGCCTTCAGTCTCTGGCTTGTTCGGAAGGATGGCTAAGCAGATATGTCTATCGTTCGTTTAACCAAAGCCGAGCAAATCGAATACGATAATTTGAAGGGCTTCGAAAAGGCCGCCGTTCTCGTAAACTATCTTGGGCCAGAGGCTGCCAAGAAGCTTTTGAAGCGCATGGATGACGGCGACATCCGTAAACTTTTAACGGTGATGGGTAAGTTCCGCATCGTGCCGATTGCCGTTACAAAAAAAGTTCTTGAAGAATATTACGAACTCATCTCGGAATCTGAAGACTATATCTTTAGCGATAATGTGACTTCGAAAGAAACAGTTGTCGACGCTCTCGGTGAAGAGCGGGCACGTGGAGTTCTCGGTCACTTGAACGTTTCAAACTCATCGCGCCCTTCGCTCGAGAGCTTGGAAGTGGTCGATGCGAAGTCCCTTGCGAACTTCTTGATCCACGAACATCCGCAAACGGTTTCGGTGATCCTCGCGCATCTTGAGCCAGAGAAAAAGGGCGAAGTCTTGAAGCGGCTCCCAGAAGCGCTTCAAGCCGAAGTTGTTCTTCGTATGGCGAATCTCGATCATGTTGCCCCTGAGCTGATCGCAGAAGTCGACCGCGTTCTGAAAGAAGAGCTTGCGAACATCGGTACAGTCGAACAGGCCGCACTTGGTGGTGTTCAGCCGGTTGCTGAAATGCTGAACGTCATGGATAAGAACACAGAGAAGGCGATCATGTCGCGAATCGAGGAGAAAGACCCGAGTCTCGCCGAAGAAATTCGCAAGCTCATGTTCGTCTTCGAGGATATCGTCAAGATCGACGACAAGGGGATCCAAACTCTCCTCAAGGAAGTTCCGAACGACAAACTCTTGCTCGCCCTCAAAACGGCGAACGAAGAGATCCGGAACAAGATCTTCAAGAATATCTCTCAGCGTGCGGCGCAGCTTCTCAAAGACGATCTCTCGAATATGGGACCATCGCGTCTTTCCGACGTCGAAACGGCTCAGGTCGAAATCGTCAACGTGGCTCGTCGTCTCGAGGGCGAAGGCAAGATTCTTATCGCTCGCGGCGGCTCAGAAGACGCACTCGTTTAAGCTTAAGGAATCCAGATGGCGAAAGCAGTTCTCACGGAAGAGGAAGCAAAACGAGTCGCGGTCGCGTATGCACCGCGGAAGTTCCCGCAGCAAGTGACGCCTGCGGCTTCAGCTTTCGTCGCTTTCAAATCGAATACGGAAGCGGAAGGTCAAACGACTTCGTTCCGAATCGATCGAATCGTAGCCGAGCAAACGGGGATCGCAGACCTCGAGCGCGTTTCGATGGAAGAAAAAGTCGAACGCGAAGCTCTCAGTCGATTAAAAGACCTTCAAGAGCAAGCGTATCAGCAGGCTTACCAGCTGGGTCTCGAAGAAGGTCGCGAAAAGGCGTACCAGGAAACGAGCGAAGCTTTTGCGGAACGCATGTCGCATTTTGACCAGCTCATTCAATCGTTCGAGAACTTGAAGCCAGATCTTGTGAGCTTTAACGAAGCTCATATCGTTCAGTTGGCGTACGTCATGGCAAAGAAGATCGCGATGACCGAAATTCAAGAAAACAAAGAACTCATTCTCCAAATCGCAAAGATGGCGATTGAATCGGCTCAATCCGAAGAACAGGTGACAGTACGCCTTGCGCCTTCTGATCTTGAGTTCATCGAGCACATGAAAGAGAAACTCGGTAAAGACTTCGAGAAGCTAAAAAAAGCGAAGCTCGAAGCGTCTGAGTCGATCACTCCGGGTGGGTGTATCGTAGAGACAAACTACGGCGACGTGAATGCAACCGTCGAACAACGAGTTGAAAAACTGTGGGCGTCGCTTGCTGGCAAATTGCCTAAAGTCTCCGATACGGCGGGTGAGTAAGACGTGACAGAATCGAGTAAAGACGTTCTCGATTTAGATTTGGGCCGTTACGAGTCGTTGCTCGACCGTGTCCATTTGACTGAAGACTCTGGGAAGATCACCCAAGTCATCGGTCAGCTCATGATGGGCTATCTTCCGGGGGCCACGATCGGTTCCGTCTGCGAAGTTTATCCTTCGCAAGCCTTCCCAAAGTTCCTTGCTGAAGTTGTCGGTTTCAAAGATCGAAACGTTTTGCTGATGCCGTTAGGTGAAATGCGTGGCGTTGGCTTAGGTTCACGTATCGTACTTGAACGCCAAGTTGCGACGATCAAAGTGGGTCCGCAGCTCTTGGGCAGAGTCATTAATGGTCTCGGCGAGCCCCTTGACGGCCTCGGTCCGATCGACACGGTTGAAGAAAGCCTCATTTACAATGCAGTCGGAAACCCGCTTGAGCGTCAGCCGATTCACGAGCCGATGGATCTGGGCGTTCGCGCTATCAACTCGATGATCACGGCGGGCCGCGGTCAACGTGTCGCGATCATGGCGGGTTCAGGTGTTGGTAAGTCGGTTTTAATGGGCATGATGGCCCGGGGCTCGAACTCAGACATCAACGTCATCGCGATGATCGGCGAGCGGGGTCGAGAAGTTAAAGAATTTATCGAAGAGATCCTCGGTGAAGAGGGTCTCAAGCGATCGGTTATTGTCGTTGCGACATCCGATCAGTCGCCGCTTCTTCGGATGCGAGCGTCTTACGTTGCGACAACGATTGCGGAATACTTCATGGAGCAATCGCAGCATGTCCTTTTGATGATGGACTCGTGCACGCGCTTCGCGATGGCTCAACGTGAAATCGGTCTCTCGACGGGTGAGCCGCCAGCATCGAAAGGGTATACACCTTCGGTCTTCGCAGCGCTTCCGAAGCTGTTGGAGCGAGCCGGTGCCTTTTACAACAAAGGTTCAATCACAGGTTTATACACAGTGCTCGTCGAAGGCGACGACATGGATGACCCAATCGGTGACGCCGTTCGTTCAATCGTCGATGGCCACAGTGTCTTGGATCGAAAGCTTGCTTCTCGCGGTCATTTCCCTGCCATTGACGTTTTGCCGTCAACATCGCGGGTCATGCGTCAGGTGGTTCCGCCTGAGTTCATGCGAGTTGCCAGAGCGATGCGTGAGCAGCTCGCGGTTTACCGCGAAGCAGAGGATCTGATTAACATCGGTGCCTACAAGGCGGGTTCAAACCCGGCGATTGACGAAGCGATTCGTCTTCAGCCTGCGATCATCGACTTCTTACGACAAGAGGTCGATGAATCTACGGATCTTGTCACGTGTGCGAAAATGATGGGTCGGATCGTAGGTAATCGATGAGTTTCGAGTTCAGTCTCGAAGTGCTCCTTGATCACAAAAGAAAGCTTCAGGACGAGGCCAGACGCGTTTACGTCGAAGCTCAAGCGAAGGTTGATCAAGCAGTTGGTGAGTTAAACGGTTTTTATAAACAAGTGGATGACACACGTTTAGAGAACCAGACGTTGGAGAAATCGGGTGGAGCGCTCGCAAGCCGACTCGTCATGAATGACGCGTTTGTCGAAGGGCAGAAGATCCGGATCGAGCATCAGAGACTGAAAATTCGCGACCTCAAATCGGCAGCTGAACTTCTTCAGGAGCAGTTGGTTGAGGCGGCGAAAGAAGTCAAAGCGCTTGAGAAATTAAAAGAGAAACAGAAAGAAGAATATAAAAAGAAGCAGCGGATCCGCGAAATGAAAGAGAACGACGAAATCGTCACTCTCAGACACGGACGAGATGCTTGGGCGGCGGGGAATAAATGAGCGGGTACGATCAATTCTTCAAAGAAGCAGGTAAAGCAAGCGGTCTCATCACGGGCAAACCCGTGAAGGGCGCTGGTAAAGCACGCCCGCAATCGAAGCCGTCAGCGAAGCCGAAGTTTAAACTTCAAGGCACTGAGGCGAAACCGGACGCAGTCTCGAAGTCGCGCGATCGCATTCGGATCGGCACGCCTGAAGAGCAGCTTCGTAAAGAGATCGCTCGTCGCACGAAAGAAAAAAAGTCCGCTTCAATGAAGAAGCGCCAGGCGTTCCCGGTGTTTCCCGCTATCGTGGCGGTCATCGCTCTTGCTTCAAGTGCCGTTGGGTACTTCCAACCGGAGCTGATGGATCAAGCTCTTGCTCGCGTGAGCAGCATCAGTGGTGTCGAAATTTCTATGTTCGGCTCGGCGAACGCGGCTGCGGCTGCGAAGACCGCTGAACCAGCGAAGTCTGAAGCCGGTGCTCACGGTGAATCAGCAGGTGTAGCGGCAGCGGTCGCTGGTGCGGCAGATGCTTCGAACGTTGCGGCAGCGGGCGAAGCGCCGAAACCGTCGGATATCCGCAACTGGTCAGATGAAGAACTTAGCTTCTTCAACAAATTGAACGATCGCAAAAAAGAACTTGATCTGCGTGAAGCTGAGCTCGCAAAACTCGAAGAAGAACTTGGCAAGCAAAAGACCGATCTAGATGAGAAGTTAAAGCAGCTCGAAGCGATGCGGGCTGAAATTTCTAAGACGCTTAAAACGCGCGTGGCTGTCGATCAGGAGAAAGTCGATAAGCTGGTCCAGACTTACTCGACCATGAAAGCTCAGAATGCGGCAAAAATTATCGAGACCTTGAACGAGGATTTAGCGGTCGAGGTGATGGATAAGATGAAAAAGAAGAACGCCGCTGAGATCATGAATATGATGGACGCAAAAAAAGCGCGCCGTCTTTCGGAACTCCTCACTGGCTACCAACGGTCGCCCGCGAATGCAGCGGACGAGAGTGGCGCAGCGGAGCAGACGGAAACCACGCAGAACTGAAAATAAATGTCCCTCGCTAGAATGGTGAGGGTTGACCCAAGGAAGGGGAAAACGAGTGATAACCGGTCTCAACGTCGGCACCCAGCCGCGTGTGACCCCAAGCAACGGTGATTCCAAAACCGGTGTTAAAAAATCTGGGGCACGGGCGGACGATCAAGCGAACTTCGCGGATCAGCTACTCGGGGATAAGTCAGGCGGAATCGAGAATCAAAATCGCAACGATCGAAAAATTTCTGGCCGCGATTCTAATCGCGAAGAAAAAAGATCGAATGACCGCGAACAAGATTCAAGAAACGCAGCGGCTCGACCTGAAAAGCAATCCAGCGAACGAAGAACAAAAGTAGAACCGAGACGCGAAGCTCGTAAAGAGCGTTCGACGGAGCGAACGGAGAACCGTGTCGAAGCGACACGCGCGCCCGGCTCTGAATATGCGCCTATCGTGATCGAAGCGCCGAAGAAAACGGAAGAGCCCGAAATGAAGCTCCCGGATTTCTTTGGAAAGATCGACGGCAAGTTGAATGGCGTCGACGGCAAGGCGTTGTCTGTAGATGCACAAGCGGCTGCGGGTGTGTCTGTCGATGCGCTCAAAACGTTGCAAGCGGGCGAGCAACTTTCGCGTCAAGAGGCGATGTCTCAGTTCATGGAGCA
>CAJYOV010000326.1 GCA_913776405.1 Pseudobdellovibrionaceae bacterium | reverse complement strand
TGGCGCTTGGTATAAACAACCCGTTCTGACTTGCAGAACGCGCAGTAACAGCGGTTCGATTTCGATTTTCTTGGCATACACCCATTTTGACCGGGCCGCGACTCAAGCGAAAGACCTGAGTTGCGCCCTCACCGGTCGTTCCGAACGAACTAGACCACGAACCTTTTCCAAATCTGTTCCCTCCCCCGCCCCTTCGCCCTAAACTAGGTGAAGAAGCTCCCTCACAGATCATGACGATCAGACCGAAAGGACAGGCCATGGAACGGTCGAAACTTCTCGCGACTCTCGCGGCGTCACTTCTCGCGACCGCGCTCGTCTGCGTGACTTCACACGCCTCTGCGACCGTCGATGACGATTCGTCGTCGAGCGACCTTAGCTACGATGCGATCGTCGACCAACCTCGAAAGAAGCGACAGCACTCGATGCGACAACGCGCGCGAAACAAAAACAGGCGTTCGGAAGCGACCCGTTTGATCTCGTGATGATGCATGGTGGGATCGGCTTCGCAGGCTTCGTTCAGCGTGTGCGACTTGCAGACGGCACTTCGTACACGATGAGCCAACAAGGCATGCAAGCTTCGCTCGGCATCGATCTTTTCTCGCCAAACTGGATGGCCGAAGGCACGGCTCGCACGTTCGGCGAAGATGGCAAAGAGCGCGTTCGCTCGTCTGTTCAAGAGTTTGAGTTGAAAGTTTATTACAAAGACAAGTTCGCAAAACAGTTTGGCTACCGCGCAGGCGCAGGTCTTACGGGTCGCTACCTCACGATCAAAGAACAAGGTTTTGCCGATCGCGAGTACACGACGCCCACGAGCGTTGCCTCTCTCGGAACAGATCTTTTTATCACTCCTAGCGTGAGTGTCGGCGCTGATCTGAACGCTCGCAGTTCCCTGATCGGTGACACCATCGATAAGAACTCGTTCGACGCAACACTTCGCCTGGACACGCACTTCTAATGGTCGTCTTAGCCTCCGGTCTCGCTCTCGCAGCAGGCATTCTAAGTACAAGTGTCGCGATGCAGATCGCAAAGAAGAAGAAGCGAAAAGAACGTTTCCGCGGTCTCGAGTTGCGCCCAAATTGTTTGCTCACTCGCTATCCGATCGCGTTCCTAGCCGGACCGCGAACGATCTTTCGGTTATTTGATCACTGGAACGATATTCCGCTTTACTTGCGTGAACACGGGTACGACGTCATCGTCATCGAGCCTTCTGGTAAAAACGCAGCTGAGCGCGCAGCTTCGACACTCGAAGCTTTGAGCGCGAGCCAGAGTCGCTTTCACTTGATCGCTGATTCGAGCCTCGAACAGGACGTAAACGCCATCGCGGAGCAAGCGCCTGCGAGTTTGATGTCACTCACTCTTGTCACCAATACCGAGAAGAAGCGAACCCAGTCTGGAGCTTCTGAAGCGCCATCTGTTGCTGCTCTTCGTCCCCGTCGAATTGCGATTGAGACTTTTGAAGTACAAGATTCTGACCCATCGCTGGGTTTTGAGTCTAGCGCACCGACGGTCTTTGAGCTCGCAACCCGCCTTCTTTTGAACTGTCACAACCTCGCACTTCGAGGCCGCTCCGCTGCCGTCGATGCCCTTGAGACCGCCGAGTTTGGCCTCTTCCGCGGCTTCCGAAACGAAGAGCGTTTCTTAAATCTTGCCGTGATTCTCGCCGAACGTGATTTGAGTTCTGGCGAATGACGACAACGTTCGTGCTGAAAGACCTGCCGAAATTGCTGATGGCGTTCTTGCCTAAGCCGCTCGATTTCATGCGACGCGAGTTTCAGCTCACGTGGCCAGCCGTCTTTGTGCTCACCGCCGCCTGCGCGGCCGTTTCAGGTGTCGTCTCTGGTTTGATCTCGAGACGTTTCTACGATGTCTTGACCGGGCTCTTTTTATTCCCGCTCACTTCGATCGTTTCGAGCCTCGTCTTCGGCTTTTTTGTTTACTATTTTTTCTCTCTCTTCCGCTCGACGTTTCTCGATTTCAGACGTCTCATGTCGGTGGTCGTGGTTTCCTTTGTGCCCTACTTCCTCTTCCATTCGATTTCAGCTTACCTCCCACCAATCGATTTACTTGGTTTTGCCTTCGCGGGCGTGCTGCTCATCGTGGGCCTCGTCGAACAGTTCGGTCTCGAACGTCGCGTTTGTTCGCGGCTCGTGGCCGGCCTTGGTGCGGTCTTCTTTATCGCCTGGGCTACGTCTCTCTTGCTGACTCGCTGAACCCGCAGCTTGAAAGATCTTCTGAAAGTTCTTCAGTGAGGAGACCCTCGAAAGTTCGATAAAATCGAAGGCTCGAAAGACACGGCTTTTTCGACGCCGATTAACTCTCTGCAACTTGCGAAAACGGACCAAAGACTGCAAATTCTCCGGGCCTAGTTCAGAGAGGATTTGTGCGCATGACTTCGACTTCTAAAGCCTTCATCTTGGCCCCTTTCGTAATGATCGGTTTAGCGGCTTGCTCTGGCCCCAAGCACTCAGAGTTGACAGCTCTCCAACAGAAGCAAGTTTGCCAAGGCAAGGTCGATACAGTCGGATTCCCTGAAACGACGGCGGCGAAGTACATCGACGGCCGCGAGGGCGTGTACAAACTCACGAACCTCAACGTCTACCAAGAGACCTCAACAGGTGATGCTGTCGTCTACTTCGCAGGTCGCGCCACGGTCCCTGTCGAATCGGATCCAGAAGCGGCGCCTGCCCCGACACCGACTCCGGCTGCCGACTCATCTGCAGACACAGCCGCTGATCCAACAAAGAAGCCAAGCTTCCAACAGATCGTAACTAAAAACGAAATCGTCTGCTTCAACACCGACGCCATGGCGGAAGGTGAACTCCAAGCCGATATCGAAGCGCCGCTTTCAATTTCGCCAGCCGATGGCAAAATCGCAAAAGAGCTGCCTTACAAAGTTGTCGCGCAATTTAAACGCCTCGGCGAAAAAGCGTCAGCGACTGAAAAGTCAGACGCGAAATCTTCGACAGACGTAAGCTCAAGTGACCTTTCGCCGATCGCAGGCTGCGCAGCCGAAGGTTCTGGCTGCACACTCTTCAACACAGGTAAGAAGAGCTTTGCGATGCGCATCGAGAAAACAGAGGGCGACACAAAGAAAGTGCTCGTTGCGATCTACCGCCTCAGCGCACTTCCAAAACGCGAAGCAAAAAAGCAAGAGCCGGTGCAGCCGCAACCAGCGAACCCGACTCAACCGTAAACTTTCAAAATCATGTTTTCTCGCGTAACGCTCGCACTCACTGTCTCACTGACATTGCTGACTGCGAGCGTTTCTTTTTCATTCTCTTCGTCAGAGGCAAAAGACGCAGCCTCTATCGATTTTCCGAAGATCAAATCTGACGTTGGTTCGAGTGCATGCGCACTCTTGATCTCAAACTCCAAATCAAACGCAAGTTATGATCTTCACGCATCAGCGTCGTTGATCGGTCAAACTCACGCGATTACGGCTTCACACAATTTCGATTCATCACGTGCAAGGCTTGCTTTGAGCGAGGGCCGCTTGTTTCTCTCATGCCCGGGTCAACCGCGAGTCAATGTGCGGGGCGCGATTTTGGCGCCGAGCTATCGGGGTTGCTCCTCGAACGACTCAAGTCAGCCTGACGTCCAAAACGACATCGCCGTGATTCTAGTTACACCGACCGAGAACGCATCCACCCTCAGACTTTCAGCGTCGGCGACTCAAACCGCAGAGTTAACGCGGGCAAATCGTTGTCGCTTCCTTGGTTACAGTCCGCTGGTCTGCGACCTTTCAAAGGTGCAGTTTCCACGAGGGTGCGACCGTTTAGTTAACGCACGTTCGATTGCGCCTCATCAAGGTGGCGTGCGCTCCCGTGCACGTCTTGATTCCGGCGACTCTGGGAGTGGGTTGATCTGTCTTGACGGCGCCAAGCGCGCACACCTCATTGGCGTAAATATGGCGGCCTCTGTTGGCCGCGAACTGCTGATGTTTTCAACATCCACGGCTCCTCACCACCCCTTCTTGAAGACAAGCCTCGGGCTTAGCGAGCGAGACTTCCTCGCTCAATCGAAGTCGTCGCTGAAAGCGCACGCGAAACGCTGCCCTTAAGAATCACGCGCATCAAGGGTTGCCAGCCAGCGGCCAATCTCCGATCCTTGAGTCTCAGCAAGGAGCCTCTCAGGGTGCGCAATCGATCGTCCTATGCAAAAACGGTTTTAATCGCAGTGGTCTTCGCCTCGGTTGGCTTTTCTACTTCAGCGCGCGCGGGCGATGACGAGCTCTTCAAAAAAATCGAAAAGAAACTGCAAGCTGCGCCCGCTTTAAAATACACCTCAAAGGGCATCGAAAAACAGTACAGCGTTCGCTGTGGTGCCTTTGAGCTTGCGTCATATCAATCCGAAGACTTCGTAGCGTCCGCAACGTGCGTCGACAAAAATGCGAAAAACGCAGAGG
>CAJYOV010000325.1 GCA_913776405.1 Pseudobdellovibrionaceae bacterium | reverse complement strand
TTTCGGTTTATCGAAAAAGTTCAGTAAGTCTTTCAAAAGGGACCCCTGTCTTAAAAATTGCGCAATATATCTTTATACACCCGAACACGATGAAGAAGGCGCGGCCTCAGGCCGCACCTAACTCAATCACTGCTCGATATCCTGTTTGTCGGTGAGAATGTCTGACTCGATGAGCTCGACGTTCAATGCCAACGACTGGAGTTCTTTGACGAGGACGTTGAACGATTCAGGCAAGCCTGGCTCGAGTACGTTTTCGCCTTTTACGATGCTCTCGTACATACGAGTTCGGCCAGCAACGTCATCCGACTTAACTGTGAGGAACTCTTGGAGCGTGTACGCAGCGCCGTACGCTTCGATCGCCCAGACTTCCATCTCCCCGAGACGCTGACCACCGAACTGAGCTTTACCGCCGAGTGGTTGTTGCGAAACGAGTGAGTAAGGTCCGATTGAACGTGCGTGGATCTTTTCTTCAACCAAGTGGTGGAGCTTCAGCATGTACATCACGCCGACTGTCACTGGGTTGTTGAATGGCTCACCGGTACGGCCGTCGAACAAGATCATCTGACCGTTGTCCGGCACCTGAGCGCGGCGAAGGAGATCTTTTACGTCTGTTTCACGAGCGCCGTCGAAGACAGGCGTGCCGACGTGAACACCAGCTGTCATGCGCGTGAGCATCTTCTTGATCGAAGCGTCATCTGCTTTGTCGACAACTTGATTGATGTCTTCGTCTGCGAACGTGTTCTTGAGCGCCGTACGAGCCGCGTCTGCTTGGAACTTCTCGAGAACTGGTTGCAACTGGTTACCCAAGTTGCGAGCTGCCCAGCCCAAGTGAACTTCAAGGACCTGACCGATGTTCATACGCGAAGGGACGCCGAGTGGGTTCAAGACCATGTCAACCGGAGTACCGTCCGCCAAGTAAGGCATGTCTTCCGCAGGCATGATTTTCGAGACAACACCCTTGTTACCGTGGCGGCCGGCGAACTTATCACCGACTTGCAGTTTACGCTTAATCGCTACGTAAACTTTGACCATCTTGATAACGCCCGGAGGAAGCTCGTCACCTTTTTTGAGGCGGTCGAACTTCTCGCTGAAGACCATCTTAACTGCGTCAAGCTGGTTACGAGCGCCGTCGATAATACGGATCACTTGATATTCAAGATCCGACTCGAGCGGAATGTAGTTTAAGAGCTCAAACGGAATCGACTCGAGGTCGGCGTCAGTGATTTGCTGACCTTTCGAGAGAAGCTTCTGAGTGCCGTCTTCGTTCAAGAGTACGCTTGTCGTTGTTTTGCCGACGAGGAGGACTTTGAGTTTAGAGAGCGCATTGTTACGAATAACGTTCTGCTCGACAGCCAAGTCTTTCTCGAGTTTGCGGCGCTTCTCTTCGATGATCGTCTGGAGACGCTCGTCGCGATCTGCACCTTCGCGGCTGTAAACTTGCGCATCGATAACTGTTCCGTAAACGCCCGATGGAACACGCAAAGACGTGTCACGAACGTCGCCGGCTTTTTCACCGAAGATCGCACGGAGGAGTTTTTCTTCTGGAGAAAGCTGAGTCTCGCCTTTCGGAGTGACTTTACCGACGAGGATATCGCCAGGTTTCACTTCCGCACCGATACGGATGATACCGCTCGAGTCGAGGTCTTTGAGGGCCTCTTCACCGACGTTTGCGATATCGCGCGAGATTTCTTCTTTACCGAGTTTTGTATCGCGGGCAACACACTCGAACTCTTCGATATGGATCGAAGTGTAAGTGTCTTCTTTGATCAGGCGCTCAGAAATGAGGATCGAGTCCTCGAAGTTGTAGCCCATCCAAGGCGTGAACGCGATGAGGATGTTCTGACCAAGTGCCAACTCACCAAGCTCAGTTGAAGGACCGTCTGCAATGATGTCGCCCTTGCGGACGGCGTCACCGACGTAAACGATCGGCTTCTGGTTGAAGCATGTGTTTTGGTTTGTACGCTGGTACTTCGTGAGGTTGTAGATATCGACGTTCGCACCGAGTTCGCCGCCTTTTGCGAAACGACGAACAACAACGCGACCTGCGTCGACTTCTTCAACGACACCGTCGTTTTGCGCGACGACAGATGTACCTGAGTCACGTGCAACCAGGCGCTCGACGCCTGTACCAACGAGCGGAGCTCGCGAGCGCAGAAGCGGAACAGCCTGACGTTGCATGTTCGAACCCATGAGGGCGCGGTTGGCGTCATCATGCTCGAGGAATGGAATCAACGATGCCGCGATCGAAACGATCTGCGACGGGCTGACGTCCATCAGAGTGACTTTTTCTTTGTCTGTGATTTCGTATTCACCGTTGATACGGCAAACCATCGTATCAGCTGCGAGCTGATTCGCTTTCAGAGCATCACGACCCGCTGGAGCGATGTAGTGACCAGACTCTTCAAGAGCTGATGTGTACGAAATATCGTTCGCGATAGCGCCGTTTTCAACTTTGCGGTACGGCGTCTCGATGAAGCCGTAGTTGTTGATACGAGCATAAGTCGAAAGAGACGCGATAAGACCGATGTTCGGACCTTCTGGCGTTTCGATCGGGCAGATACGACCGTAGTGCGTAGGGTGAACGTCACGTACTTCGAAGCCCGCGCGGTCACGAGTAAGACCACCGGGTCCGAGAGCTGAGAGACGACGCTTGTGCGTGATCTCAGAGAGCGGGTTCGTTTGGTCCATGAACTGTGAAAGCTGCGATGAACCGAAGAACTCTTTAACGACAGCGTTGACTGGCTTCGCGTTAACGAGATCGTGCGGCATCATTGTTTCGACGTCTTGAAGGCTCATGCGCTCGCGGATTGCGCGCTCCATACGAACGAGACCAATACGGTATTGGTTTTCGAGGAGCTCACCTACCGAGCGAACACGACGGTTACCCAAGTGATCGATATCGTCGATTACACCACGACCGTTCTTGAGATCGATGAGTGTCTTCACGACTGAGATGATGTCTTTGTTAGTAAGAGTACGGTGATCAACTGGCGTCTCTTCGAATGGGATCGAGAAACGGTGGTTGATCTTCAAACGGCCGACTTCCGAGAGGTCGTACGTTTCTGGATCGAAGAACAAACGACCGAAGAAAGTCGTCGATGCTTCTGGAGTTGGCGGCTCGCCTGGGCGAAGACGCTTGTAGATCTCGAGAAGTGATTCTTCTTGTGTTCCAACTTTATCAACGAGGAGCGTGTTGCGGAGGTAAGGACCAACCGACAAGCCGTCAAAGAAGATGAGTGAGAACTTCTCGATGCCGGCTGCCATCGCGCGATCGAGGATGTCTTTCGACATTTCGTTGTTCGCGTCTGCGATGATTTCGCCAGTCTCTTCGTCGATAAGTGGACGAGCGATGACTTTGCCTTCGAGGTTTTCAGGCGTAACTTCAATTTCTTTTACGCCGATTTCTTTTACGCGTTTAACAACCGCGCGCGTGATACGGCGGCCTTCTTTTACGAGAACTTCACCCGACTTCGGATCAACGATGTCGACGAGTGCACGCTGACCAGCGAGACGATCGATGTCGATCTCACGGTAGAGCTTGCCTTTACGAGCAACGACTGTGTCGAGGTCGTAGAAGTATTCGAGGAGCTGCTCGACATTGTAGCCGAGTGCTTTCAGGAGAATCGTGACCGGGAACTTACGGCGACGATCGATACGAACGTAGATAAGATCTTTTTGGTCGAATTCGAAATCGAGCCATGAACCGCGGTAAGGAATAACGCGCGCAGAGTAAATCAATTTACCTGAAGCGTTGTTCTTACCACCGTCGTGGTCGAAGAAGACACCTGGTGAACGGTGGAGCTGAGACACGACAACGCGCTCAGTACCGTTGATGATGAACGAGCCGTTAGCTGTCA
This sequence comes from Pseudobdellovibrionaceae bacterium, assembly GCA_913776405.1. Classification (GTDB taxonomy): domain Bacteria; phylum Bdellovibrionota; class Bdellovibrionia; order Bdellovibrionales; family JAMPXM01; genus CAJYOV01. The sequence goes on along the minus strand of CAJYOV010000325.1, from coordinate 2,564 downwards.
TCAGCGGGATTTCACCGAGGTAAACTTCTTGTTCTTTTACGTCACGAATCGAGCGAGCTTCAGTCTGCTCGTCGACGTCGAAGACGATAAGGCGGAGTGTAACTTTAACGGGAGCCGCGTACGTCATACCGCGCTGACGACATTCATCGACGTCGTATTTTGGCGGTTCGAGAGTGTAGCTGACGAACTCTAAGCTCGCAGTGTTGTTGAAATCAGTAATCGGAAATACTGAGCGGAAAACTCCGTTCAGGCCGGCATCACCACGGCGATCCGGATCCATATCTTTTTGCAAGAACGACTCGTAAGAGCTTTTCTGCAACTCGATCAAATTCGGAATATCGATAACTTGTTTATTCTTAGCGAAAGTTTTGCGGATGCGGAGGTTCGAGGCCGTAACAGGGATAGTTCCCATTCCCACTCCTTAAAGACCCAAGTCGCTGGGGCAGCGACTAAGCAATCGAAACAAAAAACGAAAAAACTTAAGAACCAAAGACACACGGAACAAGCGTGAATTTCACAAACGCGAAAACGGAAGGCGCGTTTCTTCTTCTGTCTCGCGCCCGAAGTTTCATCAGAATCTGATTAAAACTTCGGGATTTGTGAGACAGGCAAAGTTCATGCCTTCCGTAAAACTATGTGAAAGTACGCTACTATTACTTAATCTGGACTTTCGCGCCAGCTTTTTCGATAGCTTCTTTCATCTTCGCTGCTTCTTCCTTAGACACGCCTTCTTTCAATGTCTTTGGAGCGCCTTCAACGAGATCTTTCGCTTCTTTCAAGCCGAGGCCTGTTACTGCGCGAACTTCTTTGATTACGTTGATTTTGTTAGCGCCTGCGTCAGCGAGAACTACGTCGAACGCAGTCTTCTCTTCAGCTGGTGCGCCGCCTGCAGCAGCGCCACCGCCCATTGCCATAGCAACAGGAGCAGCAGCAGAAACGCCCCACTTCTCTTCAAGAGTCTTGATGAGTTCAGCGAGTTCGATAACAGGCATTGCCGAGAGGTAGCTTACAACTTCGTCTTTAGTAAGAGCCATTGTCTTAATCCTTTGAGTGGCCACTAGGGCCCGATAATTTATTTATAAAACCAATTACTTAACTAACTTGTTCCGCTAATTCGAAGGACCGCAGCCGGGAAGACGACGACTTCGAAGCTAACGCCGGAGGCGTTAACTTACTCAGCAGAAGCGCCGCCGCCGAGTTTGTCGCGTTGTGCACCGAGTACACGAGCGAAACCCGATGGAACTGCGTTGAGGGTCTGAACGAACTTCGACATTGGAGCTTGAAGAACGCCGAGGAACTGCGCGCGGAGAACTTCTTTCGATGGAAGGTTCGCCAATGCTTTGATTCCGTTAGCGTCGAGCTTCGCGCCATCCATAACGCCGGCTTTGAGCTGAAGTTGTTCAACTTCTTTTGCAAAGTCCGCGAGCGCTTTGGCTGTCGCTGGAGCTTCACCGAATGCGAAAACGAGAGCGTTGTTACCGACGAACGCCGATTCAACAGCTGTTTTCGATTCTGGGTGATCCGTAAGCGCGCGCAATGCGAGCGTGTTACGAACAACTTTCATCTCAGCTTCAACTGGAACGAGTTTTTTGCGGAGGCTTGTCACCTGCTCAACTGTCATTCCTTTGAAGTCGACGATGAACGCCGCTTTCGAACGACCGAATTTCTCGGACAACGAAGCGATTTCAGACGATTTTTGATCACGAGTGATTAAAGGCATGCTGTATTTTTCTCCTTTCCTAGATTTCGCCAATCGAGCCGAAAGCGCTTCGGAGATCAATTCTCCTGAAGATTTCGGATGAAGGAGGTAGCTTGGCGAATCGCTCTAGGTAAGTGCCGTACAGAGTACGGGATGCCTTGGAGGATTACGATCGAGCAGAACCACGCTTTATCTCGGCAGGGTGAACCCTTGGAATAGAAAGGCAAATTGCCTGACTAGGAACACTTAAGTGGGCTTTCCTGCATACGCCCACCCCTACTATCTCTGACTGCGAGTGTGGGCAAAAATGCTTCAGAAAGATGCTTTTGGCAAGCACCTACTTTGCAGGTTCGTAAAATTCTTGAGCATACTTGCGAAAGAAAGGAAGCACAGAGCGCTTCCGGCCCAAATAAAAAAGGACCGCCCGGGGGCGATCCTTTTAAGCTCAAGGTCTCTCGAAAGAGCGCTTTGAGATCGATTATGTAGTCTGAGTTTCAGCCGACGCGATATCGACTTTAATACCAGGACCCATAGTCGAAGAGATGCTCATCTTCTGGAGGTAAACACCTTTAGAAGTTGCAGGCTTTGCTTTTACAACCGCGCCAACGAAAGCGAGGAAGTTGTCTTTCAAAGCTTGTGCACCCATCGATTTGCGACCGATACCAGCGTGAATGATGCCAGCCTTGTCGACGCGGAAGTCGAGTTTACCGCGCTTTTCAGCCTTAACGGTTTCAGCGACGTTCATTGTGACAGTGCCGACTTTTGGGTTTGGCATCAAGCCACGGGGTCCAAGGACCTTTGCGACTTTAGAAACCGTAGCCATCATGTCTGGAGTTGCGATTGCTTTATCGAAGTCGAGCCAGCC
>CAJYOV010000324.1 GCA_913776405.1 Pseudobdellovibrionaceae bacterium | reverse complement strand
CTTCTGGGTGTGCAGACGGCCAGCTGTGTCGATAATGATCACATCAAAGCCCTCTTTTTGCCCCCGCTCGATCGCCTGGTAGGCCACGGCACTCGGGTCCGTCACGTTCTCTGGCGAGAAGATCTCGACCTGAGCACGGTCCGTCCAAATCTTGAGCTGCGAGCCCGCAGCCGCGCGGAAGGTGTCGCCTGCTGCGACGAGAACCTTGCGACCTGATTGCGCGATCCGACCCGAAAGTTTCCCGATCGTCGTTGTTTTGCCAGCACCGTTTACGCCGACAACGAGAAGCACTGCAGGCTTCTTGTCCCAGATTGAAAGACGCTCGAGACCTTCAATGTACGATTCACTTCCGTGCGCAATTGAAGAGCTAGTGCCAGCTGACGACTCGCCGGTGATGCCGTCGAAGATCTCAATCATCTCACCCTTAAGAGCCTGACGAACGGCCTCGAAGCCCGAACCGCCGTCTGATTTCAAACGCGTTTGCACGGCATCGAGTAAGCGTTGAACCGTTTGGGGCCCGAGGTCTGACGTGTAGAGGATTTCTTCGATCTCGTCGAGCTCGTTCGCAGAGAGTTGCGGTTTTGAGCTGAACAAATTTTTGAGTCGACCAAAGACCGAACTTCTGGTGTTTGAGAGAGCGGCGGAAAGCGCTTTCGGCTCAGATTTTTGAATTTCTGATGTCGAGTGGGGGCGCGCTGTCGAATCTTGGGGCAACGAGCGTGAGTCGCGGGCCGCAAGATCAGGCGGAACATCTGCCGCTGGAGCTTTTAACAAATCTGCTGCCGCCGGTGTCGGCGCTGGTTGCACAACTCGCAAATCGGCGTCGACTGGCGAACGCTCGCCCGTCAGGCGATCCGTGAAAAGATCAGGCGCTAACGACGAATCTTGAAGAGCTTGCTGGATGACTCGCGCTTGAAGAGCTTTTGCGCGATTGCGGCGCGAAATGAAGAAGGCCGCAGCGCCGATAACAACTAGGACCGCAACCGCGATCAGAACATAAAGAAGCGTGGGCGAAAGAACTGTATCGGTCGATTCCATGAGCGGACATTAGTCGTTCGGGGGCTTTCGGGTCAAGAAACGCAAATCGGCCCTCTTTCGAGAGCCGACCTGTGAATTGTGAACCAATCTTGGCACTAAGTGCGGATTACCACTCGAGCGGAACTGAAGCTGAGAGCATGAACGCGTTTGATTTCACGCCGTCAACTTCGACGCCGTCAGCTTTGTCGTGTTCTGCGTTCTGATATTCGAGATTGATTGCTACGAATGGGAGAATTGTCGTACCGACGCCCAATTTCCAGAGCGTGCCACCTTTCAACTTCGAGCCACCGTCGAACTTGAATTCGTTCGAGAGGCCGTAGCCAGCGTATGCGCGAATCAACGGAAGGCTAACGCCAACATCGAGCAAAAGCTGGTTGTTTGTGACATCGCTCTTACCGAGAGCTGAGTTGTCCCAATCGACTTCGCCGCTTGCCAAAACGCTGTAATCAGCAGCGATAAAGATGACCGGGAAGGCGTAGCCAGCGCGCGCACCGACAGATACGCCACTCAAATCACCTTTGACGCCGTTGTTATCGAACTTGCCCATTTTGTAACCGAGGTACGGCTCGAGCATGAAGCCGGCTTGTGCCGGTGCTGCTTTCAATGAAACTGCCGCTACGAGCGCGAGAAGCGCAAAACGAATCGAACGCATGAAACCTCCAAAGTGTTTCTGAAACGAACAACTCACTTCCCAAAGCGAGGTGCTCTTTGACTCCATTACCCTTAAGCAAAATCCAAGTTGCGACGCACTTCAAGGCCAATCCGCCTTTTGACGAGCTCTGCAAATACGCTAGACCAGGAGCGCTCTTGCGCCTGATGCAAATTGCGACAAAACTAAGGCACCAGGAAGTTCACGTTTCACGATCGATTACGATGCCGCTCGAAGCTTCTTCGGGTTTCGCATGGAGGCACTTATGCGCTTTATGACATCCTTCTTCGTCGCCGCTAGTCTGATCTGCGCAAGTTCGTTTGTGCGAATCAATGCCGCTGAGGCTGCCCAACCGAAAACCAAGACAAAAGCAAAGGCTCGTAAAAGAACGTCGGGCGGTATTACTGGACCCGTTTATTTTTATTCGGTCACTCATGACGACTCGACGGGCTGGATCTACGTCATCCCCTTCTGCAAGAAGTTATCACAAAGTGAGTTCACGCCCATTCGCAAGAACTGCAAACCCATGGCATCAAAGGGTCAACGCTGCCGCACGACTGCCACAGCGGAACTAAAAGAAGCTGGGACCGAGAAGATTCAAAAATTCAAACTCGATTACTTCGTCTTCGGCTCAGAGAAGGACTGCGTACAAGACAGAGAGTCTTACACGAGCGGAGACGTCGTTCCGTTTCATTAACGCTTATAGGTCGGCCATGAGAGCGCTTCGAATTCGATTTCGAGTTTTGTGCCGGCAGGCTGCATCGAGTAATCGAACTTCTCACCGACGAGAACTTTGTTCGTATTCGAGCGGAAGACCCAGCCGTTTAGAACATCGCCAGGGACAAGCGCCATCGATCCGTACGTCACTTTCATCGACGACATCTTTGGAACCGCTGGGAGTTTGAAGTCACGAACGTCGACCGTGATTTCCGTTTGGTCTGGACGATCGAGTGCAAGCACCGCCTTCGCGACTTCGTCACCCATTGAAACCGAACAAAGATCGATCGTCGTGCCATTCAAAAGCTTCAGGCCTTGTTCTAGCAAAACAGGTTCATCTTGATCACGTGTGCAACTGGCAGGCGGTCTCTGGCCCGACGGCAAAAGCGCGCCAATCAAAGAAACACGATCTGCTTGCCCGCCCTTCAGAGCCACGACTCTTTGAGCAAATTCGCTGGGCTTGATCTGGCTTTGCTCTTCGGCATCCGTAACGAAAACGATGGCCAACCGAGCGTCCGCACGAAGGAAGCCTGCGTTTTCCGGGTTGCGAAGAGGTTCTTCAAGAGCCGTAAGAAGCGGCGCAAAGACAGTCTCTGTTGCGTCGCCTTGAGTTCCCACACGCAATCGCGCAGCGAGCTCGTCTGAGAAACGCAGGCCAGAACGGTTTGAGATGTAGCCGTCTTTGAATTTCCCGTCGCAGAGCACTTTCGATTGGCAGTAGTTACCGTTCGACATTGAAGTCGTGATCACAGCGGCATGGACATCTGCTTGAAGCGAATCAAAAGCCGTCGCAAATTTGCGAGCCGCTTCTTGCAAAGACACTTGATAAGACTGCATCGAGCCTGAGTCATCGACCACGAAAATGAGATCGAGCTTATCGCTATCGAATTTAGTTTCATGCACATCGTAAGAGATTTTCACTTGCGGCCCCGCTGCGGCTACAGAAGTGAAACCAAAAAGAGCGAGAGAACAGAGGCCGATTGCAAGGGTCGAAAGAAGTTGCTTCACGCTTAAAACCTTTCAAACAGAAGTTATCTGACTGCACCCTACCAATCCGCTTCTTAAGGGCAACCGCTAACTCGCGCGCTTGCGATTACATTGTAAACAGCAAAAGCGACTTCACTTCGAAAACAAAAAGCCCGGCTACAAACCGGGCTTTTTCGATGAATAAGGTAAGAACTCACCAAGGCGATTTTAGCCAGCGATGTTATTCGCCTCACCAAGGTTGACCGAAACCATTTTCGACACGCCCTTTTCTTCCATCGTGACACCGTACAATTTCGACGCGACTTCCATCGTGTACTTGTTGTGCGTGACGACGATGATCTGCGAGCGTTTCGCCATCTCTTTAACGAGATCGTTGTAACGGAAGACGTTCGCGTCATCGAGAGGTGCGTCGACCTCATCCAGAAGACAGTAAGGCGATGGTTTCACAAGGAAGATCGAGAAGATCAGGCTGACTGCCGTTAGAGCTTTCTCACCACCCGACAAGAG
>CAJYOV010000323.1 GCA_913776405.1 Pseudobdellovibrionaceae bacterium | reverse complement strand
TATATCTCATACGCGCTATGGGCCGCGTTTTTCGCGCGTATCAGTACGAACTGGATGTACGAATACCGAATGATCGACGAAATCGAAACGGGAACCGTGAATAGCGTTCTTGCACGACCGATCTCGTTTTACGAATACTATCTCGGTCAGTTCATGGGCTATAAGCTCTTAACGACTGTCGCGTCGTTCTTCATTCCGATTCTGATTTATTTTTTCTTTAAGGGCACAACCGACATTTCGCGACTTCCGCTCGCCTTATTGCTGACGCTCTATTATCTGGTTTTCGCCCACACGTTGTCGTTTGCAGTGGCGTCCATCGCGTTTTTTTTAAACCGCGTTCACGCGTTTACGGTCGCAAAAAATATCGGTCTCTGGGTTCTCACCGGCGAGATGTTCCCCCTCGATTTGATGCCGGAGACTTTAAGAAAAGTGCTGATGCTGCTTCCATTCTCGAACGGCGTCTACATACCAGTGGGTTATCTCACCGGCCGCCTAAATGTCGACGCCGTTTACCAAGGTTTTGCGTCGACGACGCTAGGCCTCGTCGTCATCGGTCTGATCGCGAATCGACTTTGGGTTTCGGGGCGCCGCGCTTATTCCGGAACGGGGGCTTAAGGCCGGTATGAAACACCTCTCTTTGATTTGGACCTTCTTTAAAGCGAGCGCGATTTCGGATCTCGAATACCGTATGAACATCGTCGTGAAAATTGCGACCGACATTATCTGGTACGTTGCACAGCTCTCGGTTTTTGAAGTGCTCTTCACTCACACACATTCGATTGCAGGTTGGGACCTAGGTGCGACTCGTGTTTTCATGGGTGTCTTGTTTTTGGTAGACGCCTTCTACATGCTCATCTTTTCCGAGAACCTCGATAAGTTTTCAGAAAAGATTCGTAAGGGTGACCTCGATCTTCTCCTGGCAAAACCCGTGAACGCACAATTCATGTTGAGCTTTCAGCGGATGACGGTCGCTTACCTCGGCAATATTCTGATTGCGTTTAGCTACCTGATTTATGCGCTCACATCGCTAGGTCGTGCCGTAAATTACTGGCAGCTCTTATTTCTTCTTCTTGCTGTCCCTTCCGCTCTCGGGATCGTGTACGGCATCCGATTTTTCTTCTCGGCCTCGGCGCTGATTTTCACTCGCGCCGAAAACATCAATTATGTTTGGCATCAGTTCTACCGCCTCGGTACGAGACCCGATGCGGTTTATCCGGCTTGGCTTCGCTACGGCATTTTGACCGTTGTGCCGGTCGGCTTCATCGCCAGCGTTCCGGCTCGGCTCATTCTGGAGCCACCGAATCCGATTTTGATTTTCGGCATGATTTTTTTGAGCGTCTTGTTTGTCTACATCTCAACCCGCTTTTGGAAGTTCGCTCTTCGTTTCTACGCGTCCGCGAGCAGCTGACGTTTCGGCCTGAGACATCTCAATAAATCGCGACGCAGTTTTTCTTAATCAAAGATTATCGAGATTTCTTCGCAATCCGCCGAAAAGCACTTCAGTCGTGGAGGGATCTCGGAAATGTCGATGTTAGATCGCTATAAAAAGCCGGGCGGCTTCGTACAACTTCTCGCTCTTGTCGAAACGTGTGGCCAAGCGAAACAAGAAAAGTTTCTCGAGATCATCTCAAAAGAAGATTCCCATTGGGCCGATGCCATCAAACAAAAGATGCTGACGATCGACCGCATCTATTCTTGGAGAGACGAACAGCTCGCCGAAATCTTCGGCACCCTTCAGGATCTGACCGTTGCGGTTGCACTGTTTGCGGCTGACGAAACCCTTCGCGCACGCATTAACGGCTATTTCTCACACGGCCGCAAACGCAAAATCGAAGATCTATTTGGAACGACGAAACCGTCGCCTGCAGAAATCCTTGCGACTCACATGAAGATCATCGAGAGCGTTCGTAAGATGGAGCAAGACGGCTTCTTACGTTTTGAAAAATTCGATGCCGATCTCGAAGTTTCAGAAGATATTGAAGACCATCTAGCGAAGAAAGCGGCGATGGCTCCAGAAATCGTAACGCATGCTTACGCAGGTCTCGAAGTCGACGGCTTCGAGATCGTAAGGCCCGACACGCCTTCGTCGCCGGCCAATGATGTCAGCGAATCTCGCGTCATGGAAATTCAAGCTCTGAAGAAACGGGTTGCGGAACTCAGCAAAGAGACCGCGATGCTTCGTCACGAGCTCTCGCTTGCGCGCTCGAAGCTCGATCAAATTCGTAAAATCGCTTAATCGATCTTGCGGGCGGGAACTCCGCCCCATGTTTCGTTATCAGGAACGACTGTCTTAGGTAACACTACCGAGTGCGGCAAAATCTTCGCGTTCTGACCAATCGTTACGCCACCCATCAGCGTGGCCTTTAAGCCGATCGTTGCGCCATCGCCGATCTTGACGGGTGCGAGAACCAGATAACCGCCTTGACCGTAGTGACCGAGAAGAGCTGCAGAGCCTCCGATAGTCACCTTCTTACCGATTTCAATGAGCGACGGATCTGATATCCACGTCGTGTTGATCGCGCTCCCCTTGCCGATCCGCATTCCCATCATTTTGTAGAAGAGAACGCTCAAAGGCGTTGGCGTTACAAATTCGAGAAATGAATATCGGACCATGTAGAGCACGGCATTGTGCAAATACCAACGAATGGCTTCGAGGCTGTAGTAAGGCCCTCGCCATGGTTTGAGTCGACCACCGAAGCAGAGATTCAAAAGCGGAGCCGCGAAGAGCAGTGTCACACCGAAGATCACAAACGCGAGAGCTGCAGAGGCGCCCATGAAAAAACATTCAACCGCGAAGGACGAACCTTTAGCGAAGGTCATGAGGGTGCGGTATGCCGCTATCCCCGGTGCCGCCGATAGACCTAGCATGCCGATGATTGACGCCGAGAGCGGCACAATCAGCGCGATGTGAACGAAGTTTTTGAATTTGCGAAGAAGCGATTCGACAAAGCCCGCGAAACCGCCGCGATCACTCGATAGCGGATCTAAGAATTCGCGGTTCTTCTTTGCGCCCGGCGCTGTTTCGAGGTTCGGGCTCGGGATATCTTGAACGACTTCTTTGAGCTTCTTCTCAGCCATATAGGGCTAAGTGTCCCGCACTTGAAGCGATAACTCTAGTTGAGGCCTCGACCTTAGTTGAGGTGGTCGATGAAAAACTGGAGGCCTGCGCCGATCTGAATGACTCGGTTGTCGCGTTTAGCTGATCCGTGCCCCTCATCAGCGAAAAGAATGAGCGGAGCCTCGATACCCTTCTTCGCGAGCGCGTTTCGCATCTGCAAAGCTTCACCAACAGGAACTCTCGGATCACTCACGCCTTGAATGATCATGAGCGGTGCCTTTACGCGATCAATGTACGTAATCGGTGAAAGCTGAGCGAGTGCGTCTTTATCTTTTTCAGGATCTCCGTATTCTGAGATCCGCAAGATTCGGCGATAAGGTGCCGTGTTTAAAAGAAAGCTTCTAAGATCGCTCATGCCGACAATCGAAACGCCAGCATCGTACGCGCCTGCGAACTTCGTCATAGCGACGAGTGTTGAATAACCGCCGTAGCTTCCACCCGTAACGCCGATCTTAGGCTCGACTCCATTCTTCGCCCACGCTTTACGAATGTACTTCGCGGCGTCTTCGATATCCGTGATTACGCTCAGACGTTTAGGACCGTCGTCGGCGCTGATCCATTTGCGGCCGTAACCGTCACTTCCACGAACATTGGGTTCAACATAAATGAAGCCGTGCGAAGCATAGAGCTGCGCAACGCGATCGAAGCCCGGTCGCGATTGGCCTTCGGGTCCTCCGTGGAAATCGACAACGACTGGGCATGTCTGCGATTCGCATTCACGCGGACGAGTCACGAGCATTGGGATCTTTGTGCCATCGGCTGCTGGATAAGATTCTAATTTCTGTGAAACAAAGAGCGTTTTGTCGATCTCTGGAAGCGAAGGTCTTACCCACTGAGTGAGTTTGTTATTTTGG
>CAJYOV010000322.1 GCA_913776405.1 Pseudobdellovibrionaceae bacterium | reverse complement strand
ACGATCCGCCGTGAGCTGACCGTCTCGGACCATGCTCTCGATCTGTCTCGAAAAAATCCCTATGCTTCGCTTTCAAACCAAGTCACCTCATCAAACAAACAGGGCAATGTAATTAAGAATACGGAACAAATCAATCTTTTCTGTTTATTTCGCGCCACTGTTTTTAGTCGCCGAACGACTTAGCGGTATCCGAATCACTCATGAGAATGCGAGGAGATGAAATCATCTTGAATGATCAAAACCGCGACTCGTGAGGCGAGCATTGTTCTTAATTACATTGCCCGACCCGCGAGGTGCGGCTCTCGGACATCACGCAAGAACTTTAAAGCTCTCACTCTGAAGCTCGTAGCGGCTGCTTATACTCCAAAGCCCTTCGCGTGCGAGCCAATTAAAGCTCACGGTAGTTGCGAGTCGTGATCAGCATGTCGGCGACGGCCGGTGGTGGTGTTAGGTCGGCGTCGAGATATTGGATGCATTTGATGACGTACTCTTTGGCGAGTGTATCAAAGGCCACGGCGTCGAATTGTTTGGTGGCGACTTTGAATTTAACGTCTTCTTCTTCTTTGAGGTGGTTGCCGACGAGGTTAGCGAGGACTTTCGCTTTTGATTCGATTTGCTCGTTCCAGACGTTTGTGAAATCGAGGGCGAGGAGTTCGTCGCCCATGAGGTAGGCGACGTCGTGAACGTCTTGGCCGCCGAGGCCTTCGATGCGGGCTTCTTTGGCGTCGTCGCTGATAAGTCTGCGATAGAGAGTTTCTTCTTCGGCGTGGCCGTGCATGTCCAGCAGAATTAAAAAGCGCGAGAGGTGTTCCTGCTTATCGGCGACTGAAGCATTGACGTCCGTAAGAACCGAAATCGATTCTTCGAGATAATCGTGGTGGTTCTTCAAGATCTCGATGAAATCGGGCGTCTGCTCGGACGCTTCATCAAGCTCCATGCGAATTTCGTCAAAGCTGTGCGGCTCAATACTCAAGAAGTTGAATTTCATAGCGCCTCCCTTGCATTAATTCTCGCGCTGAACCCGACGTCTGACATGACCATCTGGTGAGGAGAGTTTGTCGACCTGTGCACAAAACAATTGGCCTCAATCGAGGCCTGTGAGAAACATTCCCACTCAACCCATTTAGTTAGGAAGTTACGCAATGAACGAACTCAGAGCGGCAATAAAGACAGCTTTATCAGTCGGCAAAGCACTCTACTCACTCACTGATTCAAAGCCAGATCCAGCTCACCACCTAATCAGCGACTCAAATTCCGCCCGAGCTGGCCAACGACTGGGCGACCTTCAGCGCTCGGCCCTCGCGGCTGTGTTGCTTCTCGCGTTCTCACTCAGTGTCTTCTCTTGTGCGACGAATTCACTTTCACAATCGGAAGTGGCATCGCATCCGGAACGCGCCTATCTTGCATTCTCGACGTCCACTAATGAGAACGACACTGAGGCCGTTGAGCTGGTAAGTTCCAGCGGCCGCACGCGCGACCTATCTACAACAGGCAGTCCCTTAACACTCGCGGACGAAAATTTCTTTTTTGTCGAACTCGATCCAAAGCAAGCGTACGCGTTCACCAAAGCCCGCAATGGAAACTTCAGCTCGCGCATTGACGGTGGCAAGCTTCGGCAAATTCGGTTAGAGCCGGGCACAATCACTTATGTTGGCAGTTTCATGTTGTGGGCTTCGGGGGAGTCCTTTTATTCGGATGTCCTTCTGACCGAAGCCAAGGCGGACTCCGGTGCGAGCCACGCACTCAAGGCTGCATTCCCAAAACGCAAAATCCGATTCGGCTTCGCGCCCTGATCCCATTTGGTGCCAGGTCCGATTCGTGGAAGCAGTGCGCCCACGAATCGGAACTGGCACCAAAAACGTGTCGAACTTGTCGACACTCGCTAAGCACCAACCCCGTGTGAGAATTCTGACAGAGGGGTGTCGTGTGCACAGGGGGCGAGCTGCGAATCAATGGGGCGCGGGCTGGCCTCATCGTTGCTTTTACGGTTGGGCATGAACAAGTTAGCTGCAACAGCACTTCTCTTGAGTCTCGCTCCCTCAACGCTTCTGATCTCACTCCCGCAGATCGCTAACGCGGACCTCGCGCCAGCAACCGCAGCACCGACCGGCATCAATATGATGGAAGCGAGTTTCAAAACGAACTTCATCGACATGCAAGTCGATGGTCTCAATGTGAGTCGATCGTACGACAGTCGATCGACTTACTCGGGCCTCTTCGGTTTTGGTTGGTGTTCGACGCTTGATCTCGAACTTATCAAGAACGAGCGGTTCGAGCTTCGCGCTTGTGGAAACTCGCAAACGCTTGCACACAACATGGAACCGACCATTCAGAATGACTCGTATGTCTTAAAACGAAAAGACGGAACGGTTTTACGATTTGCCATCGATGATGGACGCCTGACGGGGTTCCGAAACCCCGGGCACACGGAAGTGCAGATCCTCAGGGCACGAGGGGCGATGCCTCGACCGACGAACCTTCCGCGGAGAGACGCGACCGAGGAAGGTAACAAGCGAAACCGAATTCGAATCGAACTCGATGACTCCGGCCGCATCGCCCGAATCGAAGCCGACACCGAGCAAATCGCAAAAGCCGACTTCCTCTACGGACCCGAAGGCAACCTGCTCCAAATTAAAAACGCCTGGTCCAATACCTACACTTACCGCTACGACGCCCTTCACAACCTGACCGACATCAACTACCCCGACGGCAGCAAAGAAACACTCACCTACAATACTGATTACGACAGAGTGACGAGCTTCAAGGGCCGAAACGGCTGCAAAGAAACCTACCGCCACACGATCGAACCCAACACACCTCAGAAAAAACAACTCACGCAAGTTTCGATCGCCACTCTCACCTGCTCATCAAAATCGAACTCGACCGCTTCGGACTCTCAGCCGAAGCCGCGGCCGCAACTCCAGCCGACCGTCACACGCTTCGAGTTTAAATTTAAAAAGCGTCAAGACAATCGATGGGCTCTCGCCAAACTCAGTCTCACTCGAGACGGCAAAACACAAAGCACGACTTACAAACTCGGAGGCCTTCAGTGAACAACTCAGAGGACACATCCCCAAAATACCCAACATCCTCAACTCGCAAACCAACGCACACACTCCCGATCTCAAAATACATCGCAGCGTCAGTGCTCCCACTCTTAGGCGGCATCGCATTCACCGCGTCGCTTGGTCTTGGCGGCCCGGAAGAAGGCTCGTCGCTGCTACCTGCTCAGCAACAGCACGACTCAACCGGACGCCACATCGCAGGCGAGCTCGTGACTGAGAAACCTTGGGGTTTGCAGATGACAGAGGCTGAGAAAGCATGGCGACTCTCAAAAGGTAGTCGTAAACTCACCGTCGCCGTGATCGACACCGGAATCGACGCGAATCACCCAGACTTAAAAGACAACCTATGGACCAACGAGGGTGAGACAGGTCTCGATGCCGAAGGTCGCGACAAAGCCTCAAACGGCATCGATGACGACGGAAATGGATACATCGACGATGTTCACGGATGGAACTTCGCTTTCAATAACAACAATATCAGGGACGATCACGGACACGGCACCCACATCGCAGGCATCATCGGCGCAAGCGGCCGCGCAAGGCTCATGGGTGTGTCGCCTGATGTCAGCCTCATGGTGCTTAAATATTTCGATCCGAAAAAACCGAATCAAGATCCACTAGCCGCGACCGTCGAAGCGATTCACTATGCAATCGAGCAAGGCGCCGACGTCATTAACTATTCGGGCGGCGGGCTTTCGCCGAACAGAGCCGAAAAAGAAGCGATCGAGCTTGCCGCAAAAAAAGGGATTCTCTTTGTTGCAGCTGCTGGTAATGAACGCACAAACTCAGATGTTCAAGCGTACTACCCAGCGGACTACGGACTCCCGAACATCCTCTCGATCACAGCCATCGATGATCACTCACGTATCTTGAAGACATCGAATTACGGCGAGCGCACCGTTCACCTCGCGGCGCCTGGCGAAAACATTCTCTCGACATTGCCTGGCGGAACTTACGGCGAGCTCACCGGCACCTCACAAGCGACCGCTTTCGCAACTGGAGTCGCTGTTCTTCTGATGTCGGCTCGCCCGGAGCTTAGAGACCCAGCCGCGATCATCGAACACTTGATGAGAACCGGCGATAAAGAATCGCAATTGAATGGCAAAGTGAAATCGGAAGCGATCTTGAACGCCTACCGCGCACTCGCCATCATCGGCGAAAACGTCTCGGCTTCAGGCGTTGAACCCGCAAATGCGGGTGAGTTTCAAGCAGACGACTTCACGATCTCAACAAAAGACCGCTCGATCGCAACAACATCGCCGCAGCAGCAATCACAGTAACCGCCGAAAAAACCTTACCGCGCACACTCGAGGTTTGTGCGAATCGGCTGGCCTGGCTTCACCTCGCGCGAAGGATCAAAGAGCTTCGACATGATGCCCACCGCTTGTGACATCGGCGCATCCGTAGCTTCTGCAAGTGGAACTGCTGAGTAACCGCGACGACGCCCAATCCAGCCCGACATGTACGACACACCGTTGACCCAAGCTCTCTCGCCTGAACGTTTCGTGAGCCCGATGTAGAGAACCGCATTCAGTCGCTGGCCCGTCTTACAACTCTGACCGGCGACAAAGTTCCCAAGCGAATAAGCAATCACCGTATCGCGACCATCGCGAGTTTTATAACCCTCTAACTCTTGGAGCATGTGAGGATGAGAACC
>CAJYOV010000321.1 GCA_913776405.1 Pseudobdellovibrionaceae bacterium | reverse complement strand
CAGCGACGACCGCCACGGTTCCGCACCCTTTTCTCGAGGGCATTGCCGAAGAGTGGATTGGTCGTCATCAGGGCTGGTTCGAGAACGGATCGGCTGTTCAGTTTGCGATCGTACTGAAAGACTCCGGAATTCTGATTGGTTGTATCGATTTGATGGCTATCTCGAAGACGCATCGAAACGCAGAAGTCGGTTATTGGGTCGGCGTCGATTACTGGAACGCCGGATATTGTACCGAGGCGATGATCGCCGTTTTGAAGTATGCATTCGAGAGCCGAAACCTTCACCGGGTCACATGCAGACACATGTCTAACAATCCCGCCTCGGGCCGTGTGATGCGAAAGGCGGGGCTTCGTCACGAGGGGACTTTGCGGCAGGACTTTTTCAAAAACGGCAGCTTCGTCGACATCGAGATCTTCGGAATACTCGAAGAGGACTTCCGCACCCAGCAATCGTGCACGAATTAATTTTTGAGCGAAGCCGCCAGACGGAAGTCGTGGTTCCTGGTGAGAACGTCGCCTAAATACACCGATGCAACGGTTCTCCGGTAAGATGAAAGCACAAGAGTAACAACTTTAATTTCGAGTTTGCGCCAGGATGGTGCGATCTGAAAGTTCAGGATGAGCATCTTCCGTCGAATTGCGGCGTTTTCGTTTTTTATTTTGTGCGCCGTCTCGGTGTCTCAGTCAGTCTTTGCGTCGAACACGTATCTCGTCTTCGGAGACGACGTACCTGTCAAACTTCAAACGCGGTTATCGAATCTGATCTCGCGAGTCCCGAATGCAAACGTCCGCGTGACGAAGCAGCCTTCTGCTGCAATCGCCGAGGCGCTCCCTGGTGACCGTATTTTTGCCTTCGGTGAAACGAGCCTTACGCGCGAATTGATTTCGCACTCGTACCTTCTAAAAAAGGGGCCAGAAGCGTTTGTCGTGCGCTCGCGCGTGCAGAACGGCGTGAATATTCTAGTCGCAAACGGAAACCCGGCGGCGCACGAGCGCCTCGTCTTCAACCGCGGTCTGTCGTTTGCAGCTTACGAACTTCTTCAGCAGATTGGATTTCGTTTTTTTCATCCGATGAATCCGAAAATACCGTCCGCGTTTTCGATGCCGTCAAAAGGCCTTGATGTCGCAGAATCTCCGCGGTGGCCCGTGCGCGGCCTGCATCTGCATACGGCTCATCAAATTGAACTCACGCAAGTACTGCAAGGTTGGGGCGCGAAGGGCCCTGAAGACCGCCAAAGCTGGTTAAAGCTGACGGCGGACTGGGATCTTTTTTGTGAGTGGATGATCGCGCATCGGCAAAATACGGTCGAATGGGTCTTGCTCGCGAGTAAGAACACGCCCGAATTCAATGACTCGAAAGAAAGGCTCTTACGTCTTAAGAAGCTCGTTGAAATGGCGCACGGCTGGGGTCTCGTTGCGGGAATCGACGTCGGGATCGTGTTTGAGCAACAAAACATGTGGCGTCTCCTTCGGAAAATGCGCGGGAAGGTCGCCGACGATCTCGTTGAGATTCGCGATCGTATGAAATGGCTTATGGTGGCTGACTTCGATGTCATCGAGATCGAATCGGGCTATCAAGAATTTCGAGCGCCCGACGACAAGCGTACGATCGCGTGGATGAACGCTGTGACCGAACTTGCTGAGAAAGCGGGTCGGCATGCGACCGTGAAAGTGCATGTCTCGAAGGATCAAGTGTCGAAAAATTATCTTGATCCAGAAACTCAGGCGCCAATCAATTTCAATTTCCTGTCGTACCATGCTGATCGAAGACTTGGCGTCATGCCTCACACGGTGCAAATGTACGGGCTCGACGACCCAGCACCGACTTACGGAAACCGCGACGTCTCAGAAATACGTCGATACCTCTCGCTTGAAGCCGGTCGGCGCGAAGTGCTCTATTACCCGGAAGCCGCTTATTGGTGCACGATCGACATCGATGTTCCACTCTTCCTCGCATCGTACGGTGAGCGCCGGGTCCACGACTTGCGCTTAATTGCGTCCGATGAAGACCGAGGTCTTCTAGGTCGCGGCGAATTTAGAGGCTCACGCATTCAGGGTCAGATCTTGTTTTCGAGTGGTTTCGAATGGGGATATTGGCTGAACAATCTCGTAGCGATGCACGCGGCTTGGGATCCGCATGTGGAAGCAAAGTCTGACGACGACGCCTACCGTTCAATCTTGAGAGAAGCCCTCCGCCCTTTAAGTTCTGAGATGACCGCTCTGATCGATGTCCTTTCCGAACAAGCTGAGGAAGAGAATAGGCTCTTGATCCGAGGCGTGACGGGTCTTAACGATGCAGACAAGCTCTACAAGCGTTCCGGCATCGCGTATCTAGCCGGGCAAGAAACTTGGGATGAACTGAATACGTGGCTTGCCGACAAGTTTAAAAAGCATGGAATACTCACTCAGCCGAGCCGCGCCGGTTTCATTTTCAGAAAGAAACTAAAAGCCAGCGGCATTAGCTATGTCGACGATGTGGCGCCACTCCTCGAAGCGATGAGTGAAACCTTCGATCGAATTTCAGATCGCGCTGAGCGAATCGACCGTGCTACGGATGAGTCGATTGAAAAAACAGAGATTAGCGAGCTTTCTCAGTCTCTCCGGATGATGGAACTCAGGTCGACTCAGCTCGCAGCACTCTATGACTATCACGCGGCAAAGCCACTCAAGAGATCGAAGGAGTGGGCGCAGTCGAGACTCCAGGTCGCTCGTGCGGCAGTTGATTACGCCGCACGAATCGTTCACGAACGCGAACGCCATTACCGCGTCGACTTCAATTTGATTTCGGGTTGGGGCCACAGCCCTACAAGTTACGGCTACGGTTATCTTTGGACGGCGCACT
>CAJYOV010000320.1 GCA_913776405.1 Pseudobdellovibrionaceae bacterium | reverse complement strand
CTTCATCATGCAGGGCTTTTACCGAAGTACCGCGTCTTAGTTGAAAAGCTCGCGCAAGAAGGTCTCCTCAAAGTTATTTCCGGAACCGACACTTTAGGTGTTGGCGTGAATGTTCCGATTCGGACCGTACTCTTCACAAAACTCTGTAAGTACGACGGCGAAAAAACGGCGATCCTTTCCGTCAGAGATTTCCATCAAATCGCAGGTCGTGCAGGGCGAAAGGGTTACGACAACGAAGGCTTTGTCGTTGCTCAAGCGCCCGAGCACGTGATCGAGAATCTTCGCATGGAAGCCAAAGCAAAAGCGGATCCAAAAAAAGCGAAGAAAATGGTCAAAGCAAAGCCGCCAGAGCGCGGATACGTGCCTTGGTCAAACGACACGTTCAAAAAACTGATCGCAAGTTCTCCGGAAACTCTCGAGTCTCGCTTTCAAGTCACGCACGGCATGATTCTCGAAGTTTTATCCCGTACCAAAGAAGACGGGTGCGAAGCTCTGCGGAAGTTGATTCGCGATTCGCATGAACTCGAAGGTGCAAAGAAAAAGCATCGCAGCCGCGCTTTTGATCTTTTCCGTTCTCTCGTTGAGCGCGGCATAATCGAGATTCTCCCGGAGCGTTTGCCATCGGGCTCCAAAGTTCGAGTCAATGTTTCGCTTCAAGAAGACTTCTCACTCAATCATGCTCTTGGCCTCTGGTTGATCGATACGATTCAGCTTCTCGATCCAGAAAGTGAAACGTATGCGCTCGACGTTCTGACGCTCGTGGAAGCGATTTTAGAGAGCCCGGACTTGATTCTCCGGAAGCAGCTTGATCGGGTGAAGACCGAGCGGATGCGTGAGATGAAAGAAGCGGGGATGGAATACGAAGAGCGGATGGAAGAGCTCGAGAAGTGCGAGTATCCGAAGCCGCTTCGAGATTTCATTTACGATACGTTCAACACGTTTTCTGAAAAACATCCTTGGGTCGGTCATGAAAACATCCGACCGAAGTCGATTGCGCGCGAAATGTACGAGACGTTTCAAAACTTCCCGGAATACATTCGCGACTACGAGCTTCAGCGTGCCGAGGGCCTTTTGCTTCGCTATCTCTCAGAAGTCTATAAGGCTCTGGTGCAGACCGTGCCGGACCAATCGAAGACCGAAGCGCTCGACGACATTATCGAATACTTTGGCGCAATCGTCAGAGGCGTCGATTCGTCACTTCTTGAAGAGTGGGAACGACTGCGAGATCCCGATGCGGTGCGAGCCGCTATTGCTGAGTCGACCGCTGACGAGTCTGAGTCGGCGCGTGCGGCACGTGTTCAAGGCGAGAAAGCCATTCGCCGCCGTGTCATGAACGAGATCTTTTCACTGCTTCGCTTGCTCGCGACAGGCGAGTTTGCAGAACTGCTAACGCGCTTGCGTGAAGCGTCTCTGGCAGCCGATGGTAAAGCCGTCGACAGCGACGGCGTCGAATGGACCGAAAGGCGCCTTCAAGATCTTGCGGCTGACTACGGTGCCACCGGCCACGGTGGTTTGCGAACCGACGCGCAGGCAAGGCACCCTCAAAACACGAAGCTGGATACGAGTGACCGCGCGCTCTGGCGCGTGGATCAACGTTTGGTCGACCCGGATGATCACAACGACTGGGAGATGGTCTTTGAAGTCGATCCAGCATCGGTGTATGGGGACCAGCTCAAGCTCAAACTCATTAAATTGGGGTCAGTTTAGGGCCGAGCCCATTTGCGCCGGAAGGTGTCGACTCAGCTGACAGGCAGGTGCCGTCAGCGCCCATTTTATTGCGTCTCGCGAGCGTCGCTTTGGGCTCGGCCTTTGCTCAATCAACAGAGTCTCGTCGCGCGTGGGCGGGCGAGGCTTTGACGAAAGGGCATTTCTCATGAAGGTCTTGAATTTTGGCTCACGCCGTTTCTTTGTTTTGACCGCGTTCAGCCTTTCTCTTTTTTCGTCAATCTCGCAAGCACAAGTCGTGGGCTCGAGCTCAATCGAAGAAGCTAATCCGCTTCGTCATAACATCGTCCTAAATGGAAATCTCGCGACCCAAGCGACTGGCGGCAGAGTGTTCACCGTGGCTCTCGAATCTGTGAACTTGGACGGAAGTGTTTCCGGTACCTGCACGGGTGTGATCATCGCAAAAGATATCGTGCTGAGCGCAGGTCACTGTTTCAAGCGCTCGACAGCCGCAGTTCGCGTCAAGTTCGGCCTCGGCGGAAAAGCTGGGTTCACCGATACGATCGTGTCGAAGAAGTTTCTGTGGAGTCAGCCTGACGCGTACCTCGAACCAGGTACGGGTCCGGGACTCTGGGCTGACGGCAAGCTCACTCAAGATGAAGCAAGTCAGGCCCGCTTTGAATCAAGCATCGGTTCGAGAGCTGCGTTACAAAATTTCGCAGGCTCAACCACAGTGGACTACATCAAGCTTCTCGATCTAGCTGTGATTCGAATCGACCGTTTGCCAGCAGGCTACGGCCCCGTGAAGTTCTACTCGGGTGATGTATCTTACGGAATGAATGTCATCGGCATCGGCTATGGAACGAACTCACGCGTTTCGTCTGAACTCGATAACCGATTGCGTTGGTCGAACCTCTCCTTGATTGGTCACTACACGCGCGATGGTGAGATGACGACAGCGTGGGAAGTTTACTCGAAGCAGCGTCAGCTCACATGCTTCGGTGACTCAGGCGGCCCACTGTTTGTGAAAACGGCAGAAGGGTACCAACTTCTCGGAACACTTCTGTTTGTCTTTAACAAGTGTGCTGAATCCGCTTGGTATTTAAGCCCGCATATTTACATCGACAATCTCAACGAAAAGATTCGCGGCGTGCGAGCGATGAACGATGTTTGATTTCCTGGCCGTCGGCTGAATAGCTGGCTGGCTCGCTTGCTGGCGGTCGACAGGGCGTCAGTGCTCGGCTTCTTGGACGAGCACGTAAGGTTGGGCGATGACGAAACGAAATTCTTTCGCCTGCATTTGATTCCAGGCTGCGAGTTGATCGGGAGTCGGGCGAGTGAGCTTGCCGCCATTGATCCAACCTTGAACGACTTTCGCATCGTCTGACGCGACCGCGGTACCTACCGTAACAAGATCGAGATCGCGCGAGACGATGATGATCGCACCACGCTCCTGATGATCTTTCAGATCGATCCAAAAACCTTGAAGCACCTGATCGCGAAAATCTTTCGGGTCGTTTTTGTTTTCTTCACTCATGACGGCCTCTTGAAGGGATCGTGTTCACGATACTCTTTAAAAAGATCATCGATGGATTCCTTTTCGCGTTCAAGAAAATCTGCGACAGCTTCTCTGAGACCGACGTGCCGAAGCTCGTGGCAGCTGAGTGTCAATTCCGGCGTAAAGCCGCGATTGAATTTATGTTCACCTTGAGCGCCCGCTTCGAAGAGTTGAAAGCCGCGGGCGAGAGCCCACTCTATCGCCTGATAATAACAAACCTCGAAGTGCAGATTCTTGTGGTCCTCAAGGCAGCCCCAATAACGTCCAAACAGCGTTGTATCTTTAAAAAAATTAAGGGCGCCGGCTACCGGCACGTCGTTTTCATCGGTTGCGAGTACAAACAAAATAGAATCTGCGAGAGTTGAAAACACGCGGCGAAAAAAATCCCGTGTTAGGTAGCTATGGCCGCCCATCTTCTCGGTCGTAGAACGATAGAAGGAGAACATAGTATCGGCGTGTTCGTGGGGTGCTTTCTCTGATGCTGTGAGTTCGGCGCCCGTGAGGCAACGGATGCGGATCGGGGAGTTCGCGACATGCGAACGCTCGCGCCGAATTTCGCTGCGCCTCTTTGACCGAAACGCATTTAGGTACTCGTCAAAGTTCGACCAACCGCGGTTGCGCCAGTGATACTGAAAGCTGTGTCGAACAAGGAAGCCTCGTTCGCGTAAGAGTTCCGTTTCATTTTTCTCGGTAAACAAAAAATGTAACGACGAAACCTCGTTCGCGAGTTCGAGTGATTTTTCGATCAGCCGTTCGCGCGCCTTCGCTGCCATCAGCGCATCTTGGCTTAAGAGAATCTTAGGCCCGGTAGCGGGCGTAAACGGAATCGCCGAGACCAGCTTCGGGTAGTAAGAAAGCCCGGCTTGCTCGGCCGCATTCGCCCAACCCCAGTCGAAGATATATTCACCGTAAGAATTGGTCTTTACGAAGAGCGGAATCGCTCCGACCAATTGTTCAGGCGAACCTTCCGCCCAAGCGAGGAGGATTTGCGGATGCCAGCCGGTGCGTTTTCCAAGTGAGCCACTTTCCTCAAGAGCTCTTAAAAAACGATGGTCAGCGAAGATAAAATCGTGAGCGACGAGCGCATTCCAGGCGCTTTCCTCGATTTTGAGAAAAGAATCTACGATTTCGATACGGATTGAGGGGGTCTCGTGGCTCACCCATTCACATTACCGCGATTTGCGATTAAACTCATCCCCGCATGTCTGGAAGATCAGGTGATATGAATCAAGATGGCGGTGTCGGGGTCATTGATCGGGGAGTCGGTACGAAGGTACGCCCGAAGATCAAAAAGCCCACGTTTTATGTGATCGTTGTGCACAACGATCCAATCACTCCACGTTGGTTCGTAGTCGAAATTTTAAAGCGCTTCTTCAACAAGAACGAGTCAGAAGCCACCCAGATCATGCTTCTTGCGCACAACTACGGCGTCGGCGTCGTAGCAAAACTCCCAAAAGACTTAGCCGAAACGAAAGCCAAACAGGTCAACGAAACCGTCGCCGAAACCGGCTATCCCCTTACATTCTCGGTGGAAGAAGAATGACCTTACGCGCGGTTTTCATCCTATTTGGATTCAGCCTTTCGCTTGCTCTCGCTGGCTGCTCAACTGAGCCAAAGACACTTGCTGTTTCTGAGCCGAAATCGCAGGCCGTGAGTTCGGTTGCCGATAAGTCTGCCGCCGATGCGAATCTTAAGGCGCCTCGAGCTAAGCAATTTCCAATTCTAGGTCAGTATCCTTCCGGACCTGACAACTGTGTGCAGGGCTCAAACCGTCGTGGATTTACGCAATCGATTGTCAGTGGCGATGCGCCTTGTTTCGAGGGCACTCAGACTTGTCTAAATGGCGTGTGGGTCGGCCCGACTCTCTTCCGCACCTGCGAGAATCACACGAAGAGCTGTGACGGCCGTTTACATGGTTCGATGAAGACGGGTTATTTGCAGCCAACCACTTCAAGAGGGACTGCATGTCCGACTGCGACCGTCACTTGCATCAATGGGGCGTGGGTTGGGCCACACGTTTTTGATCGTTGCGTCGAGCTCTGATCTGGAGACAGGCGTTCGCTCGTCTAATCTCAATGAACACTCAATCGAACATTTTGGGTGCGTTTCGTTTGCGCGTATTTGCGGGTTCTTTCTTCCAGCCGTAGTGATCGAGATTGACTGATTTTTTAGTCGTGAACTCGACGCCTTCTTTTTGAAGCAACTTTTTTTGAAGTTGGAATTCCGCAGACTTTGGCCGGAAGGAGATGGCGCCTTGCGAGTTGATCACGCGCTGCCAAGGCAGATCGTTCTTTTCAGATGAGGAATTTAAAATCCAGCCGACACCACGGGCGCCGCCAGGTTTACCGGCAAGCCGCGCGATCTGCCCGTAAGTTGCGACTTTGCCGCGCGGAATTTTTTTGACCCACTTTATGACGGCTTTGGAGAACGCAGTGATTTTTATGGGCGCTCCGCGCAGGGAGCTCTTCGCTTGTGCCATGAGTTCATTATTTGAAGATCAGAGCGGGGAATCAAAATAAAAACGGCGACCCTGTGAGGCCGCCGTTTCAGCGTTTATGACGCGAGCTGTTTCAAAAAGGTAACTGGCACCTTCCGAATTACTTCGTTTCGCGGACTGTTGAGTTGCCGAGATCGAGGGCCATTGCGACCGCGATTTTTGAAAACATCGCTGAGTGCTCGAAGTTCGATGAGCCGTCGATTTTGTCGTTTGCCGTGTGGATGTTGTGGTTCATGCGGTTAAAGCTCGATTCGAATGGCATGAGTGACGGGTAGCCTTGGCGGTTCCACGAAGCGTGGTCTGAACAGCCGTATCCGCACTTGTCGTTTACGATCTTCGCTTTGATGTAAAGCGTGTTCAAGTTCTCGAAGTAAGAACGGAGCCACGCCGACGTGAAGTCCGTCATTGAACCGAGTGTGAATGCGCCGTCGCCTGGGTAGAGAGTCATGTCGAGTTGGAGAACACCGACAACGTCTTTGCCTTGAGCTTTGTAATCGCTCGCGATTTCAGCTGAACCGATCAAGCCGCCTTCTTCGCCCGCATACCACATGAACTCGATCGTGCGTTCAGGAGCTGACGCTTGGTTTGCGATGATGCGAAGGGCTTCGAGAATGTTCGACGAGCCAGAGGCGTTGTCGTCAGCACCCGGTGCTGCTTTTGAGCCGAACCAGTCTTGGTTGATCGAGTCCAAGTGCGCGCCGAGGACGATGATCTCGTTCGGGCGAGCTGAACCGACGATACGTGCACGAATCGATTTTTGACCGATTGAGCGGTGGTCTACGAGTTCAACCGTGACGGGAAGTTTCGAGCCTTGAACGGCTTGTTCGATCATGCCCTTAAGCGCGTTAACGCCGTCGTTCGGCATCTTGCCGTTGTAAGTGCGGTTTGAGAACGCGGCCATCGCCGTGACCGTTTTCTTCAAGTTTTCTGCGTTCACTTGATCGACAGCAGATGCAATGACTGGATTTACAGTCATTTGCGCAAACAAGTTGCTGTTTGGCGTGAAGCGTTTGTTCAAAGCTTCGCGTTCAGCGATCTGGCCGAAGACGTGTGTCAGAAGTGGGTTCGATGGTGCGAGACCTTTGTGAGTCGCTTCAGGCAACATCTCGAAGCCGCCGCATTTGCCGGTTTCATGAGCTAAGAGCGAGAGAGCTTTTTCTTGCTCGGCATCGATCTCCG
>CAJYOV010000319.1 GCA_913776405.1 Pseudobdellovibrionaceae bacterium | reverse complement strand
AGCTTGTCATCGATTCGACAACACCCTCTTTGTTTTGAAGAACGGCTGCGCGCGCTTCGGGAACTTTTTTTGTTTTCTTATCTGTCTTCAAGTACGAAAGCAGCATCGTGCCGTCTGATTGAAGATCTGATTTCCAATCGCCTTTTACAAACTCAAGCTTGCCAGCTTCGCTGACCGAAATTTTTGAAGGGGCCACGAGAAGAGCCGCGCCCTTCGAATACTGATTCGGACCCGGTGCAACGTCAGTCGCGGGTGCAGTGACCGATGCGGCGGCCGAACTAGCTGCTGGCGCTGTGTCCGCTGCAAGAGCTGTCGATTGAAGAGCCGCGATCGCAGCGAACGCTGTTGCGAGAGACGAAGAGACGAACCAGAAGTTTTTTGGAACGAGAAGTTGCACCAAGCGATCTCCTTCATGGAGAGGATCGGTCGCTTGCGCCCAGAAACGGGCACTCGAGACCGAAAGGTTTACGCTCATCCAGTGAGCGCGTTTGAGAGGCATTGAAATCAGTGTCGGGGACGAAATCTGACTCAGGTAAAAAACCGTTGTTTTTATGCCCAAATGTTCGGCAGAACCTCACTCAGACTCGCAGCGTTAATTGACCAGGAAACGGGCGCACGGTACCCGTACCGGATGTCTACAGAACAGATTCAGCCGAAAGCGCAGCCGACTGGAAAACTCACTCCGCTCATGCAGCAATATTGGGATGTGAAGTCCGCGCATGAAGATAAGGTCCTGCTTTTTCGGATGGGCGACTTCTTTGAGATGTTCCATCGCGACGCCGAAATCGCGGCGCCAGTTTTGGGAATCGCTCTGACATCTCGAAACAAAAATGCGGAAGACCAGATTCCGATGTGCGGAGTTCCGCACCACTCGATCGCAAACTCGATCAACAAACTTCTCTCTAATGGTTACAAGGTTGCGATCTGCGATCAGATCGAAGATCCGAAGCTAGCCAAAGGTCTCGTAAAGCGCGCGGTGACACGCATCCTTTCACCCGGTGTCGTTTTCGATCCGGACACGCTCGATGCGCTGACCCCAAACTACATCGCGGCCTGCGATTCGAAGAGTGTCGCGTTTTTGGATACGACAACGGGCGAATCTTTTTACTTCCAAGTGAAGGATGAGGCTCGACGCAACCGACTTTTGGCAAGCCTCCAACCCGTTGAAATCATCACGACTTCTCAAGACAAAGAGCGAGTCGAGGCCGGTCTCAAAGCGCATTTCGGTTTCCACCCAATCGTGACGGTGCATGAAGAACTAGGTCCTGAATACGGCGATTGGCCGGAGGCCGCGCGCCGCGTTTTGGGTTACGCCATTCACATGCAAGGCGAAAAGATTCTTGAAACGCTTGCGCCTTTTGAACGCCGCGAACTTCTCGACCGAATGGAGTTGCCGGCAACCGTCGTCCGTCATCTTGAGATGTTCGAGACTTATAAAGGCGAAGTTCAAGGGACACTCTTTCATGCAGTGAACCGCTGCAAAACTTCGGCGGGCTCTCGTCTCTTCAAGTCATGGCTTCAATTTCCGCTTTGCCAACCCGAGGCGATTGAACGCCGTCTGGATCACGTTGAGCGTTGGGTTCGACCGCAGGATTTGAACTCGGGGTCGCTTAAAGAAGTTCGTCAAGTCTTAGGCGGGATGGGCGACATCCAACGGCGTCTAGGTAAGCTTGGCAACCCCTCGTGCAATCCGCGTGATCTCGTAGCGTTAGCGGAGAGTCTTGAAGCAGGACTCGAAGTTTGTAGGCTCACGCCGACAGAGGTGTGGGACACTGAACTTGTCGCAAAAGCCGAACACATCGCGCGTGAGATTCGTACGACTCTGGTCGATGAACCACCGATTCAATTGAAGAACGGCGGCCTGATCCGAAAAGGTGTTAATGCGAATCTCGATGAGTTGATTGATCTCTCAACGAACTCTCATGATCTGATCATGCAACTCGAAGCTCGAGAAAAAGAGCTCACCGGAATCTCATCGTTGAAGGTTCGATTCAACAACGTGTTCGGTTACTACATCGAAATCACGAACACGCACAAAGACAAGGTCCCGACGGATCGATACGACCGAAAGCAAACGCTCGCAAATGCTGAGCGCTATCTGACGAAAGAACTAGCTGAGCTCGAAACGAAAGTGCTCTCGGCTCAGTCAAAGCGTCTTGAGATGGAAACCACAATCTTTTCAAGCTTGGTTGCGACTTGCCTGAAAGAAACGCGTTCACTTTTAAAGATCGCAAACGCCTGGGCTGAACTTGATGTCGTTACGGGTCTAGCCGCACTTGCGATTGAGCAAAATTACGTGCGACCAACTCTCAGTGCGCACGGTCATTTGAATGTTCGTGCGAGCCGACACCCAGTCATCGAGCAAGCATTGACGCTTCCCTTCGTGGCGAACGACATCCACTTAAGTCGAGCTGCAACACTTTTGCTCACGGGCCCGAACATGGCGGGTAAATCGACCTTGATGCGCCAAGTGGCGGTCGCGGCGATCCTCGCTCAAGCTGGAAGTTTTGTTCCCGCGAAGGAAGCGGAGCTTCCAGTTTTTGACCGTATCTTCACGCGAATCGGAGCAAGCGACTTCCTCTCAGAAGGCCTTTCAACCTTCATGGTTGAGATGAAGGAAACGGCGGAAATGCTTCAAATGGCGACAGAAAATTCACTCGTCATTCTCGATGAAGTCGGGCGCGGAACGAGCACCTACGACGGCATGTCGCTCGCGCAAGCAATCCTCGAATTCTTGATCGAGTCGAAGAAGTCGATGACGTTCTTCGCAACTCACTACCATGAACTCACGGAGCTCGCGGCTACGTTCCCGCAAGTTGTGAACGGGCACATGCGGATTCACGAAGAGATGACGGCAACGGGCCCCGAGATCCGCTTCCTTCATCAGCTTGCCAAAGGTCCAGCGAATAAGTCCTACGGGATTCACGTCGGTCGCCTCGCGGGCCTTCCAAATTCTGTGACGAAGCGAGCGGCGTCGATTTTGAAGAAGCTCGAAACTTCGGGCCGCAAGATCGATTCGCATCAAATGTCCTTGATGGCGTTGTTGGATTCGACTCCAATTGAGAAAGACGACGACGTCGAGCTCGAACTGAAAGTCGAAGTTCCTCCTTTGGTTCACGAGCTCCGCGAAGTCGATATTTCAAAACTGACTCCGCTTGAGGCCTTGAACCAAATCGCGAGATGGCAACAAAGTCTATCCTGACCGAAACCGAAATCGAGACCGCGCTTACGAGTCAGCTTCGTAAGCCGGCTCGCGTTCCGTCAGGTGATGAATCGAGAATCGTCGACTTTCATCCGGAGCTCTTTTCCGACTGGTTACAAACTCTTCTTCACGCAAAACTTGAAGCGCACCCAGACTGGATCTCGTCGGGGCCGATCGCGCTCGGGAGTTGGTCAAGAAACGAGCTCGCTCCAAAATCCGACATCGATCTTTTGTTCGTGGGTGATGAGGCCGCCGTTCGCAGGCTCACAACTGATTTTTCCAAACAGGGTCTGAAGCTTCGATACCGAATGCCAGAAGACCGTGAAGATTGGACGGTCGGAGTTGAGCCGTTTGACGTGCTTGCGCTCATCTCTGCGAAAGCGTTGGTGCCCGAAGTCGCGCAAGACCTCGCGGTTCAGCAGACCGCTCTTAGAAAGTCTTGGAGCGACGTTCGCTCGCGCATCGCTCAGGCCATGGTCGAGGAACGCCGAGCCCGCGCCGAGCGCTTCGATTCGATCAGCAATTACCTCGAACCCAACTTGAAATACGGTCCAGGCGGACTGCGAGACCTCGAGCAAGCGCTCGCGATGAAACTCCTGTTTCCAGAAAGGTTCGAGAACCGAGATCCACATCCGTTTGCGGTTCTCTCTTATTATAAGAAGTTTTTCCTACTTGTTCGTCAGCGTCTGCATCTCTCCGAGGGAGCGACGGATCTGCTGGCCGCGCCTGAACAAGAGGCCATCGCGCGCTGGCTGGGCTACGACTCATCGAAGCCGTTCATGAAAGAGATCCAAAAAGGTGTCTCGCGGGTCAGCTTCTATGCCGATTGGGTGTTCGAGCAAGCTCTCGCTACCAAGGCGAGACTTAAGAAGGTTGAGTCAGTGCGACTTGAGAAGCCTCAGGATCTATTTGAGGCGTTGGAATTCGACTCCTCGGTGCTGATGCAAAATCGTGTTCGGTTGCGGATTGACGACGTCTTCGAGCACCACCCGCGCGACCCGAAGCTCACTCGTATGCTGGGTCGAAAGCTGACGCAATTCCTGGACTCGGCGGCGAAAGAGGCGCCGATGGTAGCGCTTTTCCGATCGAGATTGATCGATCATTGCGTGCCGGAATTTCGCAGAATCGTCGGGCACGTTCAGCACGATCAGTATCATCGATTCTCGGTCGACGCCCATATCCTCCAGGCCCTCCGCGAACTGAGTCGCTTGCGGAAAAGTCTCGGCCGAGCGGGCAAGCTTCAGCCGCTTCTCAAAAGTTTGAGTGAGAAAGACTGGGAGATTCTCTCGTTTGCTTGTCTTTATCACGACATCGCGAAAGGTCGCCAAGGCGATCATTCGATCGAGGGCATCGGAATCACTCGCGAAGACCTAACCGCATTCGGAAAAAACGAGGCGTTTGTTCGCGAGGTTACTTGGGTCGTCGAGAGGCATTTGGCGCTCTCCGCCGCTGCCTTCAGAGAGAATCCGGCTTCGCCTCAGACTTGGAGTTCTCTCTCTGGGAAGGGTGTGAGTGGACGGCGAATTCCAATTCTCGCTGCCTTTACATTCGTCGATATTCGCGCGACGAACCCGGACGCATGGACGCCGTGGAAAGAGCGCTTGCTTGCAGAACTTGTCGGGAACCTGGAAAAACCGGAAGCCTCAAGTGCGATCGCGTTTGCCGATGAGTTGAAGGCTCGGAAGCTAGACAGCGGCTGGGTTGAAAAAATCGACCCGTTCTTGGTGACGATGGTTTCGCCTAAGAAATTAGTCGACGACCTTGAAGCTTACCTTCATGCCTCGAAAGTTGAATTAGCAGGGGAAGTGACGGGTGATCTGGCGCCTCTCGTTCTCAGAACGCGTGCGGGGCAGACCTGGATTCGCTTTCATTCCAAAGATGATAAGCCGGGGCTCTTTGTTAGGTATGTGGCAGCACTCTCTCGCGCGGGCTTCGGTATTCGCCATGCTTCGATTCACACGTTTGAGGATGCAGGCGTCTATGACTGGTTTGAGGTGAAGACACAAAAAACGCCGAAGCAGATCGAAAAGTTGCTGGCTCTCGCGCTAGAGACGAACGCAAAAACAGAGCGCGCGAATTCCTCGAATGCAGCGCTAGGAACGGCGAAGGCAGCAAAGCCTATCAAGTTCGATCACGTGACTCTGGTCTCGTCAGGAACATATGAATGGATCATCAGTTTCCGTGGCAAGGATCAGCAGGGCGCGCTTCTTCAGGCTGCGAACGCACTCCTAGCGGAGACGCTCGAAATTCGTTGGGCGCGTGTGCATACGTGGGGTCGGCAAATCGACGACGTCTTCGGCGTAAAACCTTCGGCAAGGGTGACTGCCGCAAGCTTGGTTGAACGTTTAAACCGGACATTCGCTTAGGTTGTAAGAAGGTCAAATGGCCGTCAGAGATTTGACGGACACAACTTTTACAACCTCTCGATCGAGCGAAGGTCGGCCTAGTTTATCCACGGGAAAAGAACGGTTGTTTCCTGCACTTAAGGCCTTTCTTTCGACCAAATTTAAGGCCCTCAGTCTTGCTTTCTAGACGAAGTAAAGCCGACCATTGGCGACACCGACTGGATTTCCGTCAGTCCAGTTTGTTGCCGGAAATTATAAAATTCGTGACGGAAGGGTTGCGGAATCGAAAAAGGTCCGTCAGACTTTGAGACAGGTTAGCAAGCAGCACGGACCGCTGAATGTTGATCGACGCTCGAGGCGAACGACTTAATGAATGAGTTGTGCGAGGCGGGCAAATCGAAACTAGTTACGAGTTCACTAAACAAAAGTCCTAATCTTAGCGGGAGGAGCAAGGATGCTCAGAGATGTATTGATTCAAAAAGGTTTGTCGAATCGTGAAGCGGAAGTTGCAGAGCTTGTTTCAAAAGGCTTGAGCAATAAAGAAGTTGCGAACCAACTCTTCGTTACTGAAAAAACCGTAAAATTCCACCTCACAAACATCTACAAAAAGATGTCGGTTAAGTCGCGCGCGCAACTTATCGTATGGTGCCTTCCACACCTCGGCTTCGTCGAGTCAGAAGCTCCAGCTGCACAGCCAGCGATCAACCAACAGATGGCTGTTGGCCAAAACCAAAACACGATCAACACAATTCCAGCTGGCAACACGACTGTTGCAGGCAACGTCACGCCAATCCGCACGGACATCGGTTCGAACGGTGACGCTGGCGCGTTCGGACTGTAATTAGTCCTTTTTGAACAAAAAGTTCAGAGAGTGATCGCCTGACA
>CAJYOV010000318.1 GCA_913776405.1 Pseudobdellovibrionaceae bacterium | reverse complement strand
TCATTCGCGAAAGCGGCGCCGCTAGGTACCTCGCCTTCAGAGAGATGCGCTCATCGCTTGAGCTAATAAGGCTGTCGAGCGGTTCGGAGTAATCGCCGTAGTGCCGAATCCGGGCTGCTTTTGTAGTCAGTACGGCATCCCATAGATGACTAACTGTATCAGCGAGGCGCGAACCTTCGCAGGCGTAGATGACTCCGTCGACTCTTGTGCAGGATGTATAGTTCGAAAGTTTGCGCGTACTGCGGTCATTCGATTTGCGTGTGCGCTCAATCTCAACTGCTACCGAAGTTATTTCCTTACGCGCGATTGCCGGGAAGATGACCAGGAAATCTGGATGAACTTTGTAGTCACTGAATCCGAGTAACAGAATTTCGCCCGCAGTCTCGTGCCGGCTAAGCTGACTTTCCCGAACGATCTCTGCGTCGGGAAATAATCCGCGAATGAGAAAAATCCAATACTCAACCCGCTGGTGATGAATCAAATCTTGTCGGCGATAGAATGGCTTAATGAGTTCGTGAGGTGGGCAGCTAAGAGCTTCGGCCACGACTCCACGGTTGAGCGGTTCCTGCCGGATCTCGAAAAATGCAAGGCCACTCGATTCACCGTTCAAGCTCCATCGTCTGACAAAGCCTTTCTCTCGAAGAATCGCGAGGGACTTCTTTACCGACACCAGGCGCATCGGAGGTGTAATCATTTTCGTTATGACTTGAGCTGAGAGTGGTCCATGCTCTTTGAGCGTAAGAAGAACGTCTCGCGAACGCTTTGAGTTTGCCGGTGCTGATGGCATGCTTCCCTCCCGCGCTGATGATTCAGCACGTTTCGAGAAACGGTGTTGCAAGGACTAAGCGCGATGCGCGATGGTTATCGAAAGATTATAAACGCGCAGTAGTTGGCGAGTTTTGCTGTAAAAGTCCCGATGCAGAGACTAGCGCAGTTGTTTGAGTCTCAAGCGGTAGTTCACGACAAGCGCTTTTTAAACTCTACTAGTTTTTCTTTTATGCCCTCGCGCGCCTGGCGAAACCGCTTTAACATATCATCCTCTGAAAGAGGCGTCTTAGATGCCGGATCAGCGAATGGCCAGTGAAGCTTCTTTGCCGAGCGAGATGGCAGTACAGGGCAAACTTCTTCCGCACAGAGCGTGATCACATAATCAAGACCGGCCACAAAATCCGGCTTCAAATCGTTTATCGATTTCGAATGATTCTTCGAAATATCGATCCCAACCTCTTCCAGAACTTTAATTGCGAAGGGATTTGGCGTTTTCGGCTCCGAGCCGGCGCTTTCTATCCACGCCGTACCGCCAAAAATTTCTTTTGCCAAACCTTCTGCCAACTGACTCCGAGCTGAATTTGCCACGCACATGAAAAGAATGTTCACCGAGGACCTCACATTTTCTTCAGATCAATTTTGATTTGCTGTTCTTTACGTTCACTGTAGCGATCAACCAGAAATTCACGGACGTCCCGAGTGAGTAGCGTGAAGCGCATCAATTCTTCGAGAACGTCGACAACGCGGTCTCGGTAAGATGAGGGCTTCATTTGGCCATTTTCTTCGAATTCGTTATACGCCTGCGCAACCGACGATTGATTCGGAATAGTAATCATCCGCATCCAGCGACCTAGGATTCGCAGGGCGTTCACCGCATTGAAGCTCTGTGAACCGCCGGAAACTTCCATTACAGCGAGAGTTCTGCCTTGTGTGGGTCTGACAGAGCCGATACTTAAGGGAATCCAGTCGATCTGGTTTTTCATCACGCCCGATATATTTCCGTGCATTTCAGGCGAGATCCAGACCTGTCCTTCGCTCCAAAGGCTTAAGTCCCTGAGCTCTTGCACCTTCGGATGATCCGAAGAATCTTGATCAAAAACAGGGAGGCCTCTCGAATCGAAGTATCGAACTTCGGCCCCCATTCGCTCAAGAACGCGAATGCATTCTTCTGCCAATAGTTTAGAAAAAGATTTGGGTCTTAATGAGCCGTTCAGGACGAGAATTTTCGGCGCGTGCGTGGATCTGTTTGCCGCCTCACCAGGTACAGGCAGATTAAATGTTTCATCTTTAAGGTAATCGACATTTGGCGCACTCACATCATCACTCCTGGTCTCGAAAAAAATTGTCTCTTAAGCCAAAGAGAGACACTCACTAGCGCAATCAGAACAGGAACCTCCACGAGAGGCCCAATCACAGCCGCGAAAGCGGCGCCGCTTTGAATCCCAAAGGTCGCGATAGCTACCGCGATAGCCAGCTCGAAATTATTCGACGCAGCTGTGAACGACAACGTTGCCGACTGCTCGTAGGTTGCGCCAACCCTTTTGCTCATGAAGAACGAGATGCCAAACATCATCAGGAAATAGATCGTTAGCGGAATGGCGATTCGTAACACATCAAACGGAAGCTCCAACATCGTTTGCCCTTTGAGCGAGAACATCAGAACGATGGTGAACAGGAGCGCTATCAAAGTGACCGGACTAATTTTCGGAATGAACTGGGTCCGGTACCACTCATCACCTTTTAGTTTTCGAAGAATGAACCTAGTAAGGAATCCAGCTACGAACGGAATCCCCAGATAGATACCGACCGACCGAGCGATTTCGGCCATCGAGATATGCATTTCAAAAGCAGTCAGCACGAAGAATTTAGGCAAAATGCTGATGAACAGAACCGAGTAAATCGGAAAAAACAGGATCTGGAAAATAGAATTAAACGCTACGAGGCCTGCGCAATACTCAGAACTTCCTTCTGCAAGTTCGTTCCAAACGATCACCATCGCAATGCATCTAGCTAAGCCGATCAAGATGAGACCCAGCATATATTCTGGTTTGTCCGGCAGGAAGATCGCCGCCAGCGCAAACATCAAAAGCGGCCCTAACACCCAGTTTTGAACGAGAGAAAGCGCCAAGACCTTCTTGTTTCGGAAAATCGCCCCTAGTTCTTCGTATTTCACCTTCGCGAGGGGTGGATACATCATGAGAATGAGTCCGATCGCGATCGGAATCGACGTCGTGCCCACGCTCATCGCGTTTAGCGACGGTACGATTCCCGGCGCGACGTTACCCAGGAGAACTCCGATGCCCATCGCTAGAAATATCCAGAGCGTTAGGTATCTATCGAGAAACGAGAGGCTCTTGCTGGGTACGTTCAATGCCATAACAATCCTTTGCTTGATCATCGTATGCATACGATATAGGCTACGACCATGGCAATGCCAAGACTAAATGAGTTCCATGACAGAGATCTAAAGATCTCGGATTTCGCGAAAGTGCTCTCTCACCCCGCTCGCGTTGCAATTCTCCGCGTACTCGCGGAGAAAAAAGAATGTATCTGCGGCGATCTCGTCGCGGATCTTCCCCTTGCCCAGGCATCGGTAAGCCAGCATCTAAAAGCGCTTCAAGAAGTCGGTTTGATTCAAGGAACGATCGACGGTCCGAAGTCGCGCTACTGCATCGACTGGAAAGTGTTCGACCGTTTCCAGCGCGACATGGGAAAATGGTCAGAAAAGATGATGAATCTTCGTCAGGACAACTGCTGCTAGCGCGCTTTTGCGGAGATTTTAGAGCATAAGCCCTGCGCATGCGATTTCTTCGAAAAAAAGTCGAAGTTTGCTAGGCAAATGGTGAGTTTTCCCTAGGAATATTCGATGTATATGTTAGCGTAAATGATGTCGCTACGGTCAGCGACTGAACCTGCAATGTCACCGCACAAATCACATCAGCCGCAGGCAAAAAAACAAAACCGGAGCCACAACCTTTTGCGGGTTTTTGGCATCCGGCTTTGGAAAACGGATTTTCTGTAAACGTGAGAATTTCAGAGTAGTCCAATCCAGTGCCATGTCAAAGCCCGAGGCTTCCTTTGGCCCTTCGCCCAAAGTGAGTTCGTAGAGCAGACGCAGACCTATGTTTTCAACTGGATCAAGTTTGAAGCGTCATGAAGGCGCACTCTACGAAGCGATTGAATCATTCGGAACTTATGCGAAGCCGACGGAGTCGCAGTGGATTGTGAAGTCGCAGCTTACAAGCCGTGAGATCTACAATGGTCTCGCGCCACACCTCGACAGCAACGATCTTATCTTCGTAGCGGCAATCGATCTTGCCGACGTCTGGTGGGTTCTTAGCAAACCAAATGCGGAAT
>CAJYOV010000317.1 GCA_913776405.1 Pseudobdellovibrionaceae bacterium | reverse complement strand
GCGAACGAAGCACTTGCAACTGGAACCCTCGTGCATCGCTGCCGACAATCGCAGGGCATTTCGAGGAAGTCATACGCTACTTTTTGCTTGCCGGAGGGGCTGGGGTCCCTTCAAATTAGGGACATTCAATTTGAATTCGGAACCCCTAGGAGTCTTCAATGGCAAGCCGTCCAAGAAAAGCACCACGCAAGAAAAACCCAGCAGCTCGTCACAACAAAAAGCGCGTCCTCAAAAAGAAAAAGATGATCAAGCGCAACAACCCACGCAACCGCAAGAAGTACAAAAAGGGCAGCAACTAACTCCTGCTTCATTCAGAGCTCGCGATGGCGAACACTGAATCAAGCTTCGAGCGAGCTCTCTAAAGAAAGGCTCCCATTAGGGGGCCTTTTTGTTTTTCGAACTGCGGATGTGAGCGCTACGATCGAGGCTGGTGGGCGTCTGTTGTTTACTCGACAGAATCTGAATGCATGTTTTGTCGCCGGGTCTGAAAGATGCGAAACGAAAAATTCGCCCGCAGAAGTTCTCTGGTCAGTTTCGATCTAGCGACCTTAGTGAACCGAAGGATTGCGAGTCGATATAAACTCATAATATTTAATATGATTTTGACTCTGATTGATTGTGAGGGTATGCCATCGGTCATGTTGCGTTTGGCTTTCGGTGGCTCGCGACGCACGCGATTGCGCGATCGGTGCGCGAGGCCGATGTCGTCGAAAGATCCAGTGCATCTTGTGCTGCGGTCGACGAAAACGAAAGGGCGGCACAGCTTTGGGTCATCTTGCAACTTATGGCGAGTGAATGAAATCGTGCATGCGAACTGCGCGCGGTATGGCTTGAAGCTTATCGAGTACTCGAACAACTTTAATCAACTTCACTTGCTGGTTAAGATCGCGGCGCGGATATCAAGTTGCGCGTGATTATGTCGTTCTTAATCAGCTCGAAGCTGCCGGATTTTTGCCTAAGAGAAATGGCCGCCTGCGAGATGTCTCACCCGCAGAACGGCACTTCTTTTAAGCCGCAATCTCATCGGCAAGCCGTGCCAGAGTCACAACGAAATTGTCTATCTACGGTTAAAACGAGTTCTCTTTATCGTAAGCGTTGCCAAGCTCAGAGCGTTGAGTCTCGCGGCCAGAGCCTCGAGCGTCTTCGCGGGAGCCTTCCGCAGGGCGGTCTTTTGGACCGCGCTGGCGGCTGTTGGCGTCGTTGATTTCGCGGTCGAGGTTTTCGTCGGAGCGGATGGTAGCTCGGCCTTCTTGGCGGCCGATTGAGGGCTTCGACGATTCGATTGCGCTCGAATCGCCCGGGCCTTCGCCCGCAAGTTCAGCGTAAGCAGAGTTGTTCGATCCTGAAACGACATCGTTTTCGCGCGGCATCTTCGCCTCCTTCTTCAATTCAGTTTCGAGTTCACTTCTCGAGGAGAGCGGCTCCGAGGCCAAGAGCTGCGGCAGTGCCGACTCCGGCTTTCACAGCTGCATCTGTCGAAGCATCGATCTCGTTTTTGCGACTCGGTTCACCGGAGCCGCGCTCGCTTGATGCGCGATCCGCGCCAGAATCCGTGCGCCCCGCGTTTTGATCAGCGACGTCATCGACATCTTTTTTAGCCGCGGTGCCGGCATTGCGAGTGGGATCTACTCCGCGATTGTCGCGCATGTCGCCGTCGGCGCCGCCACCGTAGTCTGGGACAGAGACTTTGCTTGCATCGGATTGCGTTTGAGTTTTGTGCTCGTTCGGATTGATCGCGTTCATGGGACATCCTTAATGCCGGCTTAGTGGCTGGCCTGGTTTGAGAGCGCCGGCTTTTAGGGCTCGGGCGGTGATTAAAGAACGGCCCGGCTCTTGTTAGGAGCCAAGGCTCAGGTAGGCCGGCAAACATCCGCCAGGCCGAGCATTAGGCGTCTCAGTGAGGGCCTTATGCAGCAATAGCTTCCCTCAAATATGCTCTTAAAAGTCTGAAGAAACGTGAGTTTGAATGTGAGGATTCCGGCAAAGTTTCCGCACGGTTAGATGTGAAGGGCGCCTACACAATTGCAGCTCGTGGGCCGTGTTCCGTCACTTTGGTTGAAGAAGTTTCTTCTCGATTGGCCCGTTTTAGCTCCAGCCGCCATTTCTTTGGATTTGGGCGCGGCACCTAGGTTGCGAGGAAACCGGGGTTAGAGGAGTCACGTGTATGAGACTTTTTGGAAAGCAAAACCTGAGCTTGAGACACCGGCCGACAGCTGCAGCGCTTGCGGCGGGCGTTCTTATGTCGCTGGCTCTGACAGCTGGATTCTCGATTGAAACGGCGTACGCGGGTCAAATCGCGGGCGCGAAGATGGATGCGCAAACGCACACTGTCGTTATCGAGAAGCTTGAGATGTCGCTCAAAAAAGCGGGCGAAGACGAGACGATCGACCTTTCTCCGGTTCGTTCACGATTGGCTGACCTCTATTCTGATCGCGCACGTTTGCGTGAGATGGAAGAAAACGAGAAGTCTTGCACGAAGTGCACAGGCGCCAAAGAAGACCGTCAGCGCGCTCTTCAGCTCTACACGCTGACTTTGAAAGATGCTCCGCAAAAAGAACGTGGCGCGATCATGATCCACATGGCGCACCTTTACCAACTGAATGGCGAAGCGAAACGCTCGGAAGCGCTTCTCGAACAAATTATCAAAGAAGGCGCGCGCGCACACAATAACGAAGTTCTCTCGAAAGCTTACGTTGGTCGTGCAGAACGTCGCTACAACCGCGGCCTTTACACGTACGCACGTCAAGACTTCGAAGTGGCGATCAAGATGGCTGCGCCAACAAAGCGTGGACCAATCGCTCACCGTATTGCTTGGTGTAATCTGAACCTCGAACAACAAGACACGGCCGTTGCACAGCTCGTAGCGATTCTCAAGAATCCGGCGATGCTCAAGCGTGAATCGACTGAAGGCGCTGCGATCGATATCGCGTTCCAAGAAGAGGTCGCGATGGATCTTGCGACGTTCGTTGCTCGCGGTCCTGTTTCATCTCGTGACATCGCGCTCGTAGAAGACCTCGCGCCGAAACGTCAGAAACTCGAAATCCTTCGCCACTTGGCTCAAGAGACGGAGCGTTTGGGTAAACCACGCGCAGCTCTTGAAGCTTGGGC
>CAJYOV010000316.1 GCA_913776405.1 Pseudobdellovibrionaceae bacterium | reverse complement strand
GGTCTCGGTGGCCAGTTCCACGGCATCTACCATCGCTTCAAAAAAGAAATCATGCTTTATCACCCGAAGCATGAAGATAAGCCGATGGAGATTATCCCGGTTTCGGGTCTCGACGATCCAAAGTGGGCGGAGCTGATTTCACCGCAAGTGATTCAGCAAGCGAAAGAAGAAATCGAGCTCGTCGACGGCACTCAAGGCGAATTCTCGCAGCAAGCCTTTCTGGACGGCAAAATCTC
The DNA here is from genome assembly GCA_913776405.1 of Pseudobdellovibrionaceae bacterium. GTDB lineage: Bacteria > Bdellovibrionota > Bdellovibrionia > Bdellovibrionales > JAMPXM01 > CAJYOV01. The sequence goes on along the minus strand of CAJYOV010000316.1, from coordinate 9,513 downwards.
GCCGCTTACGTGGGGCTCAGCGAAACAGAACTTCGGTGTCGACACGTTCCTCGATATCTTCACCGATCATGCTCCGGGACCGGCACCTCGCAAGACAAAAACAGGCGAAGTGCAGCCACTCGACAAAACATTCACCGGCTTCGTTTTCAAAATTCAAGCGAACATGGATCGCCGCCACCGTGACCGTGTTGCGTTCGTTCGTATCTGCTCAGGTCAGTTCGAGCGCGGTATGAAAGTGAATCACGTGCGCCTGGGTCGCGAGCTTCGGCTTGCGCACTCAAACCAATTCGTCGCGCAAGAACGTGAGACCGTCGATGTGGCTTACGCGGGCGATATCGTCGGCGTGAACGACACCGGCAACTTCCAGATTGGTGATGCGATCACGACGGGGAAGACGGTCGAATTCGAGCCCATTCCGAAATTCGCGCCGGAGCTTTTCGCACGCTTAAGCGTTTCGGACGCCATGAAACGCCAGAAGCTTCAAAAAGGTTTGAAACAGATCTCGGAAGAAGGCGCCGTCCAACTTTTCATCGATCCCGTCATTGGACCGCAAGATCCAATTATCGGCGTTGTCGGCGAACTTCAATTCGAAGTTCTCATTTACCGTCTGCAGGATGAATACGGTCTCGATGCACGGTTGAACCGCCTCCCTTACTCGGTCGCTCGTTGGCCGCGCGATCTTGACGGTAAGCCTGTGTTTGATCTGAAGGGCAACTTCAACCTCTACCGCGATCTCAACGATCAACCGGTATTGTTGTTAAATCAGCTGTGGGATTTGAACTGGGCTCAAAAAGAAAATCCAGATGTCGATTTCGCGGTCTCGATCGCTGTCGCTCGCGACGCAAAACCGACCTACGTGCTATAAGCGTGGAAGGATCATCAAGGATGACATCGCAAAATTTAGCTCCAATTAAAATTGACGCTCTCGTAAAAGATTACGGCTCCTTGCGTGCGGTCGATAACGTCAGCTTTGAAATGAAGCCCGGCGAAATCTTCGGTCTCTTAGGTCCGAATGGGGCCGGCAAGACGACTTTGATCTCAACGATCATGACACTCGAAGAGCCGACTTCAGGTTCTGTTCAAGTCTTCGGGCACGACGTCACGAAAGAGCCGCAAATTACGAAAACACTGACCGGTTTCGTTCCGCAAGAGTTGATCCATCACGGTTATTTCGACGTTGAAGAGATCATGAATTTCCACTCTGGCTATTTCGGTCTTCGTAAAAACAAAGAGCGGATCGATTGGCTTCTTCAGAAGCTGTCTCTTTACGAGCACCGCAAGAAAAAGGTAAAGGCGCTCTCAGGCGGCATGAAGCGTCGCTTGTTGATCGCGAAAGCTCTTGTCCATGACCCGAAAGTTCTTCTTCTCGATGAGCCGACGGCAGGCGGTGATATTGAACTTCGCGAGCAGCTCTGGACCTTTGTTGAAGAGCTGAAGTCGCAAGGTCTCTCGATCTTACTAACGACTCATTACATCGAAGAAGCCGAGCAACTCTGCGCCCGCGTGGGCATTCTGCAAAAAGGGAAGTTGCGCCGGGTAGGGCCCACTCGCGAACTCGTGAAAGAACTCACGAAGCGCGAGATCGGCATTCGTTTGAAACAAGAGCCAACGTCTGATCCGACTCATCCGATGTTTCTTCGCCGCGTGGGGAGCGAACTCATTTTCGAGACACCGTCAACGATGGGGGCCGGCGATCTTCTTGATCAGCTGAACCTCGATCTGAAACAAGTGGCAGACCTCAACATTCGCGAAGGGTCGCTTGAAGACGCTCTTCGTCGCGTGCTCGGTGACAAGGTTGCAACCGGAGGTGCCGTGTGAACGACGCTCTGAAACATTCGACTGATCTCAACGTTCAGCTTCGCCCGTGGGACTCGTTCATGGCGCTTTATCAGCGCGAAATGGCGCGTTTCATGAAGGTCATCTTTCAAACTGTTTTCACACCGCTGATCAACTCGGTTTTGTATCTCATGATTTTCGGTGTGAGCCTCGGCAAGTCGATCACGCTTGATCATCCGGTTTCGTATCTTGCGTTTTTGATTCCGGGTTTGATGATGATGGGTGTTCTGAATAACGCGTTCCAAAACTCCTCAAGCTCAATCATCTCGGGCAAATTTTCCGGCGATCTAGAAGACCTCAAAGTCGTGCCACTGACATCGACGATGATCTTATGGGCTATGTCGATTGCGGGTCTCACGCGTGGGCTGATGGTTGGTCTCGTGACACTCTTCGTGGGCGAAGCGTTCTCGTACGTCGTTGACGGGCAGTTGATCGCGATCGCTCAGCCGCTGTGGTTGCTTCTGTTCTTGGTCATCGGTGGGCTCATGTTCTCGATGTTGGGTGTCGTAGTCGCGTTCTTCGCACGAACGATGGACCAACTAAGCGCGGTCAGCTCGTTCGTTCTAGTGCCGTTGATTTACTTAGGCGGCGTCTTCTTTTCCATGAATGGTCTTCATCCGTTCTGGCGCACAGTTTCGCGCTTTAATCCCGTGCTTTATCTTATCAATGGCGTTCGGTACGGGCTTTTGGGGATCGCGGATGTGAACATTTGGACCGCTTCGGTCGTGTCGGTTGTGTTCTTGGGCGTCTTTTATATTCTGGGTCTTCGCGCACTTAAAGTGGGCGATTACCAACGCTGGTAGGGGTCATTCATGGCGATTTTTGATTCACTCTCTGACAAGTTGATGGGAAGCCTCAAGAAGCTTCGCGGTCAAAACAAGATCACGGAAGAGAACATTCAAGACGTGATCAAAGAGATTCGCATGTCGCTTCTTGAAGCGGACGTGAATTTCAAAGTCGTAAAGTCGTTCGTCGACAGCGTGAAAGAAAAGGCGCTCGGCGCCGAAGTTCTGTCGTCGATTTCGCCAGGTCAGCAGTTCGTCAAGATCGTGAATGACGAACTCATTCGCGTTTTGGGCGGTACTACCGAAGACCTCAACGTGTCTGGTAAGCCTGCGGTCATCTTCTTAGTCGGCCTTCAAGGTGCCGGTAAAACGACGACCTCTGCGAAGCTCGCGAAGTACATCAAGCAAAAATACTCGAAACGCCCGGGCCTCGTGCCGGCTGACGTTTACCGACCTGCTGCAATTGATCAATTGAAGACGCTCGGTAAGCAAAACGACATTCGTGTGTTCGATTCTCAGCCGACGCAAAAACCGGAAGAGATCCTTCAGCAAGCGAAGAAATGGGCCGAAGAGAACATGATCGAAGTCGTGCTCGTCGATACGGCAGGCCGTTTGCAAATCGATGAAGACCTGATGCAGGAGCTCGGTCGCTTGAAAGAGATTTGGCGCCCAAATGAGATTCTTCTCGTTGCGGACGCGATGCTCGGTCAACAATCGGTGAACGTCGCAGAAGGTTTCAATTCGAAGCTGGGTCTGACGGGCCTCGTTCTGACAAAAGTGGACGGTGATGCCCGCGGCGGTGCGGCTCTCTCAATTCGTCAGACGACGGGTGTCCCGATTAAGTTCCTCGGTATCGGTGAAAAATCCGACGCTCTCGAGGTTTTCCACCCGGATCGTTTGGCGTCGCGAATCCTCGACATGGGCGATGTCCTTTCGCTTGTCGAAAAAGCCCAAGAAGTCATCGACGAAAAGACAGCTCGCGAATCTGCGAAGAAAATCGGCAAAGGTCAGTTCACGGTTGAAGACTTCCTGAAGCAGATTCAAATGATGAAAAAGATGGGCGGGATGGAATCGCTTCTCGGCATGCTTCCAGGCATGGGCGGCTTGATGAAGCAGATGAAAGACATGGCGCCACCCGATAAAGAAGTGAAGAAAATCGAAGCCATCATCCAGTCGATGACGATCAAAGAACGGCAAGACCACCGCATTCTAAACGGCTCGCGTCGTCTTCGAATCGCGAATGGCTCCGGCGTTCAAGTCGCTGACGTCAACAAGTTCATTAAGCAATTTGAGCAGTCGCAAAAGATGATGCAGCAATTGATGAAAATGGGCATGGGCGGCGGCGGCCGTGGCGGCGGTTTCCCGGGTATGAAATTTCCGTTCTAAATGTTGAAGGGCTAAAGAGACCATGAAGGCGTCGACAAAACTGACCATCGCTGCTGCTCTCACTGTCGTAACGTTACTCCTCGACCAGTGGACGAAACATCTTGCGCGCCTTTCGCTCTCGAAATTCGCGGAAGTGAAAGTGCTCGGCAATTTCTTGCGCCTTCAGCACGCTGAGAATCCGGGCGCCTTCTTAAGCCTTGGCGCCCAAATGGCGGATCACGCACGCTTCGGCGTTTTCACAGTGCTCGTATTCGTCTTTCTCGTTTGGGCCACGATCATGCTTGTACGTAAAGCGCGTTCTGCAAACTGGGCCTTCATTCTCGGTTGGACTTTTCTGATCGCAGGCGGCATCGGCAACCTCATCGACCGCGTCGACAAAGGTACGGTCACAGACTTCCTCATCATGGGCGTAGGCCCGCTGCAAACTGGCGTTTTCAACATCGCCGATATCGCCATCTCCGGCGGTATCATCGTCGTTCTCTTCTGGGCTCGCGAAGGCGCCGAACTCAACAAACCCAAATCGCTCCCCGGCGAAAACGTCAAAGTCGACCACGCTTAAGTGCGGTCGTTAGCTTGCCGGAGGCTCGCGCAGGCGTTCATCGCAGCTCTCGCATCCTAGATGGGTTTGCGCTGACTCCATCCGCGCGTGCGACGAACCATCGGGTCAGTCCAAGCAAAGAGCGCGGCCGAGAGCTCGAGTCGCGTAAGCTCTTCGGCCGAATCGCGACGGCTTCCGCCGTGAGCATCAAGCTTCGCCTAGTCGCTCTCAGCCACGTGAACGGCTCTGGCAAAAGACCTTCGCTTAAGAACGGCCTCAACTTCCGATCAAATTCTTCGAAATGATCAGGCAGGCTCTTATACCAAGTGCCCCAAACCAACCGATGCATCCGCTCATTATGAAAAAACAAATCCCTCTTCCGAATCGGCGGCGGAAACTTCTTAGTGATATGGGCATCCTTCAATGATCTCTTCTTCAGCGGCTGTGCGACTTTGACGGCTATTTTGACCAGGCAAAACGATCAGTACAGACGTCAAAGTTGCTTAGGTGCGACGAAGAACTTTGAGCGCATAAAGAATCGGAGCTTCGAGCGGCCTGAGGACTCGAAGCTCCGAGTTGAAGCGAGAGTTGGGCTACCGATAACTTGGATTTGTCTCACTTCGATTTGGACTGACTGCAGGCTTTGCGCCAACCCGCCGAAAGCGTTGCTTCAAGATGCGCCCGACAAACCGCCCGCAAGGCGGCCAACTCCATGAGGCGCTCACGAGCCGCGCCAATTGCGGCGCCGCCCGTGAAGAGACGGTCATAAGTGACACAAGATCTTGCGGAGCGGGGCGCGAACGGCCTAAATCGGGGGCGGAGGTTCTCAAATGTCTACAAAGTCAGCTCAGCGTCATCAGGGTCAGGTTCCGTTTCAGGCACGTCGGAAAGTCATTGTCGTGACGGTCGTTATCCTTTTGGTGGCGGCTGCGGCTTGGATCATGACGTACACGCGCGCGGTGGCGACTGCGCCGGTCGGTGCGCCGGCGCCGGTAATTTCTCCTGAAGGTGTTGCGAAGTAACGGATTTGAGGGCGTTTCCAGAGCTTTTGGCCCATTTTACCTGAATTGGGCTTGCCAAGCTTTGGCGTGGGCATGTAAACCTTCGTTTTGCCTCGAATCTTTCCTATCTCTAGCTCCCATTTCGGGAGTCCTAGGAAATTCAGGCAGCGAAGTGTCCTACTGTATCTACATTTTATTGCTATCGAACGAGACCGGGGAGAGAGGGTCCATAACTTCGATAGTCGGCTGGTGAATCCAGCCAGGAGTTCCCGTCATGGTAGTTATCCGTTTGAATCGCGGTGGATCGAAAAAGCGCCCAAAATACCGTATCACAGTTGCAGACTCACGCCGTTGGTTGGGTGGCAAGTTCCTCGAAGTGATCGGTCACTACAACCCGAACCCACGTGGTACTGAGCAAAAGGTTGTTCTCGACCTCGCAAAGGCTGAAGAGTGGATCGCTAAAGGTGCGCAACCTACTCCACGCGTAAAAAGCCTCATGAAGATGGCTTCGGCAGCTCCAAAAGCGTAAGCTTTTGAGAGTCGATAAAAACGCCTCAATCACCTGCATTAAGCAAATTGCATTAAGCAAAAATAGGTAGGCAGCATGAGTTACGATACCTCGAGCCTTAAAGACCTCGTCGAGTTCATGGCGAAATCGCTCGTTGATCACCCAGATGCAGTCGAAGTGACTGAGATCGCGGGCGAGCAAACGACAGTCGTCGAACTCAAAGTCGCTAAAGAAGATCTCGGTAAAGTGATCGGTAAACAAGGTCGTACAGCGCGTTCGATGCGCACGATCTTGAACGCGGCCAGCACAAAGCTTCACAAGCGTTCGGTTCTCGAAATCGTCGAGTAACCGAAAGCTCGGAAACGAAAGCTCGAACTTCAGCGGTTCGAGCTAAAAACGAAGAGGGGTTCCCAATAAGGGAGCCCTTTTTTTGTATCTCTCTGAAACGCTCAATAGAAAGTTAGAGTCGATGCCAAACGACCTGTCAGAAAAGTTTGTTCGCGTAGGGAAAATCAAAGACGCACACGGAATTCGTGGCGAATTATTCGTAGTGCTCTTTTCCGGCGAAGCGGAATGGCTCGAGGATCTTGAGACACTTCGCTTGGTGAACGAAAATGGCGATGCGGACCCAAAAAACTTCGCTGTGAAGTCAGCGCGATTTCATAAAAACGGATTCATCGTAAAGTCTCCGGACATCAAAGACCGCAACATGGCCGAAACTCTAAAAGGTCGGCTTCTCGAAATTCCGGAGTCGTTCTTGGTTTCGGAACCAGGCGAAACGCTCTTTTTGCGCGAAGTCTTGGGCTTTACAGTCGTGACCGAAGCTAACGGCGAAGTCGGTAAGATCGAGGCGTTCTCAAGCAACGTCGCGCAAGATCTTCTGGTCGTGAAATCGAAAACGAAAAACGAGACGTACGAAATCCCGTTCGTGAAGGCGTTCGTTAAGAACATCGACTACGACGCGAAGAAAATCGAGATGGAGCTCCCGTACGGACTCTTGGGTGAAGAGCTTGATGCCGGCCCACGCGAGACCGATGCCGGCGCCGATGCGCACGAAGCCGCAAACGCAGGCTCTGACTCTGACGCAGACTCGGACGAGCAATAGGCGACATGCACTTTCACGTGATCTCGTTTTTTCCTGAAATGATCGAGACGGCCGCGAAGGCAGGCGTGGTCGGTCAGGCGATTTCGAAGGGCAAACTCGGTTTAACGTCGATCTCACCTAGAGATTTCACCTCGAATGCGCATCACACGGTCGACGATCGCCCCTTCGGCGGCGGCGACGGCATGATCATGCTGGCGGACACGTTGAGTTCTGCCCTCGCGCACGTAAAAGACGATCTTGAGGGCCGCATCCGTACGATCCATGTCTCGCCCCGCGGAACTCCGTTTTCAGACCAGAAGGCCCGCGAACTCGCAAGCTTCGATCATCTGATCTTGATTTCGAGTCGCTACGGCGGTGCCGACCAAAGATTCCTGAACGCTCACGTCGATGAAGAAATCTCGTTAGGCGACTTTATTCTCACAGGTGGAGAGCTCGCGACTCTTGTGATCATCGATGCTGTCGGTCGTTTGCAGTCGGGCGTACTCGGTAACGACGCGTCTTCTCAAAACGAAAGCTTCGCTGGCGAATTCGGTTTGTTAGAGCACCCGCAGTTCACGCGACCGCGCGAGTGGAACGGGCAAACGGTCCCGAAAGATCTGCTGTCTGGCGATCACGCCCGCATCAAAAAATTTCAAGACGATTTGATGATCTTAGTCACTCTTGAGCGACGACCTGACTTAACGGGTGAGCTCGAGAGCCGAGCGAAAGAAAAACACGTCCGCAAATGGATCGACCGTGCCTCTAAAACGCTCGACCGCCTCGAGGCAGACGGCGAAGCCGCACTGTGCGGACTCAAAGACACGAGCTTAATCCGAAAGCGCATGGAGCGCCTCTTATGAGGCTCGCGGTCGGCTTAGTTCATTATCCGATTCGTGATCGGGCAGGGAATGTCGTCGCCACCAATGTGACGAACCTCGATATTCACGATATCGCGCGTGCCTGCCGGGTCTACGGGGTGGAAAGGTATTACATCATCCACCCGATGCCCGAGCAGTTAGCCTTTGTTTCCGGCGTCCTCGAACACTGGCGAATTGGCCAGGGCGCGAAATACAACCCGATGCGCCGTACGTCTTTGACCATGGTTCACACCGCCGAATCGGTCGAAGCGGCGGTTCGCGATTGGGGCGGCAGCCCCGAGTTAATTGCAACTCACGCGCGAACGGTAGAGGGCGTGCGCTCAGACACGTTTAAATCGCTGTCAGAGCGGCTTAGGCTTGAATCCGAGGGGCAGGTGCTTCTTCTCTTCGGAACGGGCTTTGGCCTTACGGAGGAGTTCATGAAGGGGTGCGACGGCATCCTCGAACCGATCCGCGGTGCTTCGAAAGACGACTATCGACACCTCTCAGTTCGATCAGCCGTCAGTATCTGTCTTGACCGCTTGTTGGGGTCATGGTAACCACTTGATTCTTCACGGCCTATTAGGAGCTTTCAGACATGTCAGATCTCGTTCGCGACGTTACATTTAAATCATCGGCAAAGAACAAAAACATCGCTGCATTCGAAACTGGCGACACTGTTAGCGTTTTCGTACGCGTACGTGAAGGCGATAAAGAGCGCGTTCAGGCTTACAAAGGCGTTGTCTTGAAGCTTCAAGGCAAAGGCGCAAGCCGCTCGTTCACAGTTCGCAAGATCTCTGCGGGCGTGGGCGTTGAGCGTACATTCCCATTCGCATCTCCGTCGCTTGACCGCGTTGAGCTCGTAGCTCGCGGTAAAGTTCGTCGTAGCAAACTCTACTTCCTCCGTAACCTCAAAGGTAAAGCGGCACGCCTCACGTCTGAGCTCGTTGGCTTGAAAGACGAAAACAAAGCGGCTGCTGCTGAGTCAGAAGCTAACGCTTAATCAAATACGAGCTGTGAAGTGAAGTTCCCGAGCTAGCCAGCGAGGGAAAGAAAGTGCAGCGCACTTTCGACATAGGCAATAAGGCGGCATCCTCGCGGATGGCGCCTTTTTTATTTGTGCATCTGCGTTTTTTCATCTGAGATAAATTATGGCAAAAGCACCCAAACCTCCCGCAGCCAAGAAAAAGCCAGCAAAACCGAAGCCCGTTTTTGAACGATTCGAGTGGCAAGAGCTTCTCGTCGATGGCGAAGTCATCGGTGTCGATGAAGTTGGTCGCGGCTGTTTGGCGGGGCCGGTCTTTGCGGCGGCGGTTGTGCTCCCGAGAGATTTTAAAATCGAAGGTGTGACGGACTCGAAGCTTTTGTCCGAAGCGCGTCGCTCTGAACTCTCCAAACTCATTTACGATCATGCACAGGTCGGTATCGGTTTCGCTAGTGTGGGTGAGATCGACCGGATCAACATCCTCCAGGCGTCGTTCTTGGCTATGCGCCGAGCGATCGAAAACCTGGGTTTGC
>CAJYOV010000315.1 GCA_913776405.1 Pseudobdellovibrionaceae bacterium | reverse complement strand
GACCTTTGAATTTCGGAATACCGGAATACTAAAAGACTTCGATGACTAGATGAAGGTCGGGGTTTTCGAGTACGTTCGTCTAGTTTTCCAGGACTTGAGTCTAGTTTGAGTTCGACGTTGGTCTAGTTTTTCTGGACGCGACTTCAGTCTGCCCGGACCTCGCCGAAAGGTTTGGTGTGAGCGCACTAGACTAATCGAAGGTCGGTGGCGAGCGAGAGCACTCGAGTGATTGCGAGAGTTTCAAGCGATGACCCAACGTCAAGAGAGCAGGAAGGTGAGCACCACGTACCAACATTAAAAACCAAAGGCGCCAGGAACGGCGCTCCTTGGCGGGTGCTCTGTAGGGGAGACGAAGTCAAAGGCGAGTGATGGATCGTTTGCGTAACACAAAGGAGATCCCAAATGGGATTACGTATTTCGACGAACTTGGCCTCTTTGAACGCGCAGCGCACTTTGTCCGGCTCGACTCGTGAGATTCAAAAATCTTTCGGTCAACTTTCTTCCGGTTCACGAATCACGAAAGCAGCAGACGATGCTGCCGGTCTCTCGATCAGTGAAAACTTGAAATCACAAATTCGTGGTTATCAACAGGCAGGACGAAACGCACAAGACGGTATCTCAATGGTTCAAACCGCGGAGGGCGGTTTGGCCGAGATCTCAAACATTATGACCCGCTTCCGTGAATTGGGTGTCCAGGCGGCATCTGACTCAGTCGGTGATGAAGAACGCGGATTCATCAATAAGGAAGTTCAGCAGTTGAAAGACGAAGCGCAGCGTATCGCGAAGTCGACACGTTTCGGTAAGACTCAACTTCTTGACGGCTCTGGCGGTCGATTCGACTTCCAAGTCGACATTAACAACGACGACTTTAACGACCGAATCGGCTTCGATTCCGGTGAACAAAACGCAACGACAGCGAACCTCGGCGTGGATGGTCTCGACTATTCTTCGCGAGAAGGCGCTCGAGCAGCACTCGATATTCTCGATAAGGCACAAACTCAAGTGAACGGCTACCGAGCAAACCTCGGTGCGATCCAAAACCGCCTTGTTTCGACAACGGAGAACATCGGTGTCGCAGTCGAGAACTTGTCAGCAGCGAACTCGCGAATTCGTGACACGGATATCGCAGCAGCTTCAGCTGATCTTGCTAAGAACCAGATTCTTCAGCAGGCTTCGACATCGGTTCTCGCACAAGCGAACCAATCGCAGAACGCAGCATTGAAACTCGTAGGCTGATTTTCCGGGTAGGGACGAATCAGCAGGAGAATTTGCCCGAGGAACTTCGGGCCGTAACTCCCTCAGCTACGATTTATAAAAATTGATTTCGAGGGAAGGGGCTCCTTCCCTTCCCGGTACCTCACCTACCGCAGGGCTTTGGCCCTGCGGGTACTTTAACGAGGAACACGGGGAATACGGCTAAAACCGTTGGAGCTAAAGGCTAGATCTCAGATCGAGACTTAATGTGGGCTAAACAAAGTTCCGATAAGTACTTCGATGAATATCAAAGGTCTCGTCAACAATGTGATCCCTTTCGCGGTGAAGAAGAAGGAAGAGCCTAAAACTCAATCCGCCTTCGATGCTGACAATGACAAAGAGGGAAACGGTCAGAGCTCGGGAGAAGGCGACAGACGTCGTCGGCATCTCACGCCTGAAGAAATTGCGGACGCGATTCAGTTTCTACAAAACATGAAAGGCATCAAAGAGAACGGTCTCTCCGTTCGAGCCGAAACGATCGACGGTATTACGGTGGTCTACGTTGAAGACCGCGGTGGTAAAATCGTACGACGCATCCCCGAAGCAGATCTCTCGTTACTCACGGGAAATAAAGAACGCAAGACGGGCACACTTCTCAACAAAGCGCTTTAATCAACCTTGCGGTTGCGGATCGCCGCTGAAATCTTTCATCAATGGATTCTCGGTCGCGAGCTTCAGGAGATCTTTCGCTTGAGTCTCACTTCCTTCATGCATGGCGACGCCGGCGTGGGTTTCTTTCAAATTCACTTCGGCATTCTCGATAATCCGATCTTTTTTCTCGCGTAGAAGGTCTTCGGCTTCTTCTTTCGATTCCATCATCCGAATTTTGACCGGATCAGAGATGATGATCTGCTTAACGTCGGTTGGGATCGTGAAGCCGTTCGCGAGTAAAGTCTCTTTCGTGAGAGCCATCGCGCGGGAGCGGAATCTCGGCTCATTCGTCTCCTTCACGTTAAACCAAACGCGAACTCTGAGTTTCACTAAGGACGAGCCGAATTCTTCGACGATGACATCTGGAGCTGGTTCAAGCAAGGCGCCTCGGACCGTCTTGAGGGCTTCTACGAGAAGCTTTTGGGCATTAGCAATCGAGTCTTCATAGCTTATCGAAATCAAAAACTCCGTTCTGATTTTAGGGTTCGCCGTTTGGTTCTCGACTACAGAATTGATAACGGTTGAATTCGGAATAAGAATGAGATGACCGGAGAGGTCGACGATCGTCGTCCCGCGCATGTTGAGATTTTGAACGTAACCTTTGTATTGGTCGTTTACGATAATCAAATCTCCGCGTGTGAAGGGAGCTCGCGTGGCGAGAAGGAGACCCGCAAGATAATTCTCGGCGATGCCTTTAAATGCGAGACCGAGGATGATGCCGAGAATTCCGGTGCCCCCGATGATCGTTGTTGCAAGGCTTGAGAGCCCAGCCGCCTGCAAGATGAAATAGAAGAAGACAATCCACAACGGCCAAAGTGACAACCGAGACACAGTGCTGAGCAGAAAAGGATTCGCGATCCGACGGCTCCAGAACCGTCGTGTGAGAGCACTGAGAAGTCGACCTACGAAGAGAAGCAGTAAAACAAGGATCCCAGCCGTCAGAAGCGGTGGAATGAATCGTTTGAATCGATCAACTAGTTTTTGACCCTCTTGAATTGCAGGCGAGAGATCGACGAGATCTTGATTTTCAGGCTTACTACGGTTGACGACCGCAATCACCGAAGGCAGTTTGGCCGCGGCCTTCTCTAAAAACTCGAGATCTTTTTCGTTTTTGGTGAGGCCTTCGATTACGACAGTACCCTTCCTCACGGAAACCGAGACGCGGTCGAATTGGCCCGAAATTTTCAAGAGATTTTGAAGTGCGTCCTCAGCCAACTGGTCTGACTGTGTATCGGGTAAGTACGCGGGCGAAGCATTGGCTACAGAATTTGCTGCAGAATTCGTCGCAGCGTTTGCTACACCGGAGTCTGTGCCGATCGCAGATGCCTGTGTGACGAGGACAGTGAGAGCGAAGATAAGAAAGGATCTTAATAAAAAGTGACTCATCCCTTTTAGACTATGATGTTGGTGTTCAAATCGTCATTCGAGTTTCGATTCAATGGAGTTTCGTACTCAAAATGTCACACCTTTTAATAGGGCTATGTCTTTTTGGGCCACAAGCTTAATTTAAGCGAATGGATCTTCAGCAGATTATTTTCGTAGTTATCAGTATTACCGCCGTCGTCCTTTTTGTTACTGAAGCGCTTCGTGTCGACGTCATCGGGGTTTTAATTATAGCGGCTCTGTCGCTCACGGGACTGCTCGATGAGAAACAAGCTCTCTCCGGCTTTGCCAGCGAACCTGCGATCATCGTGTGCGCCGTCTTCGTTCTTTCCGGTGGTTTGTCAGCGTCTGGTGTAACAGATGTGATCGGTGAGTGGGTCGGCAAGCTTTCTGGCAAGAGTGAAACACGCGCGATGACGGTCATCATGACCGCCGTCGCTTCGCTTTCGGCTTTCACGCACCATTTGATGGTGACGGCGTTGATGCTCCCGATCGTGGTGAAATCATCGAAGGATAAAGGCCTCCATTCTTCAAGACTCTTAATTCCGATGGCGACAGCGGCGTCGCTTGGAACCACACTGACGCTCATTGGAGCGCCGGCTTTCCTCCTGGCAAACTCGATTTTGAAACGTGACGGGCAGCCTGCGCTTCATCTGTTCTCTATCGCTCCCGTCGGTGCAGCTTTGTGCGCCACAGGCTTAGTCGTTTGTCTCGCTCTCAAATGGATGCTGCCGAAGACCTCTGGTGTCGATGACTCTTCTGACTGGACTCGGATGAGTGAGATTTCGACCGAGATTTTGATTCCTTCTGACAGTCAGTGGATAGGCAAGACTCTTGGCGAATTGAAAGAGGGCATGAAAGACCGTTTCAACGTCGTCAGTTGGATTCGGGGTCATCGCGCAACTTTCGCCGACGAAAATTCGATCATCAACGAAGGTGACGCGTTTCTCGTGAAAACCGACTCGGATGAACTCGTGTCAATCGATGCGAAACTTGGGATCGCTTTACGAGCTGTTCAGAAATTCGCCGACCCGGACGTCGAAAGTGACACGGCGAAAACGACGTTAGCTGAGGAAACTCAGCGAATCTTTAAAGCTGTGATCGCGCCGAATTCCGAGTTCGCTGGCAAAACGCTTGCGCAACTTCGATTTCATAAAAAGTACGGCG
>CAJYOV010000314.1 GCA_913776405.1 Pseudobdellovibrionaceae bacterium | reverse complement strand
TTGATCACGCAATTTGAGGATGCCAGCCTCTTTGCACTCTGAAATGTAAGAATACGTGTCTGCAAACGCCGACGAAGAAAAACTCATCAATAAAGTGAACGCGTAAATTAAAGCTGTTCTCATCACGACTCCTCAAACTGAAGCTATTTGTTAAAGTTTATCTGCCGATGAGAGTCCTGTCGCTTGAGCTCTCCAAAACTCGACCCCTGGCTAATTCCACCGCAGCCGGACTTCAGTTCCAGATTTCGGTCCGGTTTCAATAAGCAGCTCGATTCCGTGTGTCTTCGCAATCGAATAGCAAAGGCGAAGACCTAGTCCATGGGTGATGGATTGGGTGTCGAAACCGACTCCTCTGTCTTTAATCAAAATTCCGCGTCCAGTTCCTTCGGTCTTCAACTCAACTCGAACGGGCGATTTCGACCCGCCGTGCTCAAAGCTATTATCCAAAAGGTTCTTCAGCAGCATTTCAAGTCGACGTCGATCTGCATTGAGTGTCACGTCAGCTTCGCAGAGAGTTAGCTCGATCGACTCTCCCGCCTCGCGGTAGTACGCTGTCAATTCGCTCAGAAGCTCTTTCACGGAGATCGACTCAATGAATAAGTGTGAAAGACCAGTCTCAAGAGATTCGCGCTCAAGAGTCATTTCGACGATGTGATCAATGTTCGAGATTTCATTGACGAGAAGTCGGCGCGTTTTCTCATCCTGAATCATTTCGGTGATCAGTCGCATCCGCGCAAGCGGCGAGCGGATTTCGTGACTCACACCGACCGCCATATCCCTTAGCGAATTGAGTTGAGATTGAATTTGATCTGCCATGAGGTTGAACGAATGTGCGAGACGGCCGACTTCGTCTGTCGATTCAATCTTAAGGCGTTGATTCAAATGTCCCTGGCCAAATTCTTGAGCTGCCTGCCTCACACGTCCGATCGGCGCTAGAATTCGATGGATGAGGAAGCTGTTTACTACCAGAATTAAGCCAACCAGCACGAGACCAGCGAAGCTAAACCAGATTTGCGCAAACGTCAGTTCCGTTGAGGGATGAGGCGGCGTTTGTTTATTGGTGAAGAGAATAACCGCGATGATTGCGAGAAACGAGAGTCCAAAGACAGAAAAGAGTCGGTAATAGAGTGAAACGGCGATTTGCTTTTTCAATCCGAATCTCCTCGCCGGATTTCTGTATACATGTAGCCGGTTCCCCATACGGTTTTAATGCAGGAGCTGTCCGAGACCGTTTCGATTTTTTTACGAACGCGATTCACTAAGTTGTCGATGGCGCGGCCGTACGATTCGGTTTCAGTTTCGTGAAGCGTCGACAGAAGTTGATCTCTCGAAAATTTCCGGCCGGGATTCGAAACAAGAAGATGTAGGAGATCGTATTCCATCGTCGTGAAGTCGACCTCATGATCTTTAATCCTCACAGAACGAGTGGCGGGATTGATGACGAAATCGCCAGACTTAATCAGATCCTCGGGCGCCCGAGATGTGCGTTTTAAAATCGCCCGAATACGCGCGACAAGTTCTCTTGGCTCGAATGGTTTGGAGATATAATCGTCAGCGCCAAGTTCCAGACCCAGAATGCGATCAACGCTTTCTCCGCGAGCTGTAAGCATGATGATCGGGATGCTGCTTGAGGTGCGAAGATCCTTGAGAACAGCGAAGCCGTCTTTCTGCGGCATCATGACGTCGAGAATCAGAAGGTCCGGGTTCTCCTTTTTAATTTTATCGAGAGCGTCTCGTGGGTCTTGAGCCGAGACCATCTCCAGACCGTGCGTGGCGACGTAAGACGACAAGAGCTCTGTTAAGGCTCTATCGTCGTCGATCATGAGGAGTTTGGGAGTGGTTTTTGACACGTTCTCTCAGCGTCTCATGCCTATGGCTAACAGTGGAGAGAACAGTTTCGCCCTGATACAAATTGTTACAATTTACGACATCCCTGAAACGATCTGGGGCTTCAGAGAGGTTAACGTGGATTGAAACGGAGGCCTCATGTTGAAAGCTCAGTTTAAACGCGACTTCATCTCAAACGAAAACGGAATGACCCTGATCGAAATCATGGTTGTGATTCTGATCATCGGTGGGCTCATGGCTGTACTCGGCAGCAACGTGATGACTCAATATAATAAATCGAAGTTTCGTAACTCAGAGATTCAGATGAGGGTGTTGCTAGACGCAGTTCATGCCTACGAAATGGATTGTGGCCAACCACCGTCAGCCGATCTCGGATTAACAGCCCTCTCTGTTGATCCGGGCCGTGGTGAGTGTTCGAATTGGGGGCCGCAGCCCTACGCGCAAACCAAAAACTTGAAAGACAGCTACGGCCACTGGTTCCAGTACGACGTGATCGATGGCAATCCTGTTCTAACCTTCCTCGGAAAAGACGGGCGCCCCGGCGGTACGGATTTAAACCGCGACGTCTCAACCGAAGAGCCCTCAAGCAGCGATTCTACGGAAGTCGCCGCCTCTCAAACCCATCGTGGGGAGTGAGCAAGCTTGCGGACGACAAATTTGCGGAGCGGAAGTGTCGGGAAAGACTGAACTAGTCTCTTCGGACTTAATCGGCTCTTTCGACGGACACGACAGTACACGTCTTCAGATCTGCGAATTCGACGACGAATTTGTCGTAAGCCATGTACTCGTTTAAGTCGTAGATGCCGAGAGTCACTTGGTATGAGGTGCTACGCGCCGCTGCTGGAGTTGCTGATACTGGCACATAAAACAGATCCTCAGCGGGATTGGGAACGTCCGCCCATTTTTCAATCGCAGCGCTGAGTGCGGGACCCGCGCATTTGCCTTTGAATGTTCCAGCCTGGGCAAAGTTAGAGAGTCCGAGAAAAGCGGAAACGAATGCAACGATAACTGTCTTCACCTGGGCTCCTTCATTTTTACGGTCAGTGCCGCTGCTTTTACCTGGCCCAGGCGAAGTTTGCGCGAATTGATCTAAGAGCGTGTAAATCTTCAACCGAGCGACGGGATGTAAGCGGTTCGCAGAACAGAATCGTGAAAAAGAAACGAGACGAGTCGACCACAAGCCTGCGAACGACAAATCTGCGGAGCGGATTTTTAACGAAAAAGGACTACCCGGGACAGGACTTGAACCTGCAAGCCGTTAAGCACGTGGACCTGAACCACGCGTGTCTACCAGTTCCACCACCCGGGCCCATGTGTGATGAGACTTCGGAGGCTACCTGAGGATGGGTGGCTAAATCAACCGTGATTTCGCGTTCATAACGCATGTTTGTGCGAGGGTCTCATGTTGTAGGCACCTGGGGCACATGCTAGCGTTTTTGTTAATGAAACGTGGTTCTCACAAAGGCTCAAAAGGCCGCGACAGCAAGAAGTCTCAAAAATCTGATTTTAAGTCGAACGATCGCACAAGCGAAGGCCCGAGCGAGCGCGGCAAGAGCCGATCGAATGATCGGTCTAATTCGCGAAACGAGGGCAGCAATAAGCCCGGCAAACGTAAAGGCAAAGACATCAAGAATGCCCGAAGCCTTTCGGATGTTTTGGGCGGCGGTCGTGGCGGCAAGTCTGTCGGCCGCGACATGAACCGTGGATCGAGCCAAGCGCCGAATCGGGACTCGTTCGGTCGCGACTCTCGCGAGCGCGATGCTGAAGCGCCGAATCGGTCAAAAGGCGAGACGTCAAAGAAACTCACGTACATCAGGAACTTCACGCCGCCGGAAGAGCGCGGTTTAGCGAACACGCGAGGCGACAGCCGACCTGATGGCGCACGCCCTCCGGTTCGCGTTGAAGTGGAAACCAAAGCGCCTACTTCGCGGCCATCATCCGGCGAGCAAGCGCCGTCGCGACCGACGGAACAGCGTGAGTCGACATGGCCAAAAGGGCGCATGGCGCGCTCGCCGAATCGTGAAACGGGGAGCGAACCGCAACGTGGCTCAAGCGGTCGCGGAGACCGTAGCGAAAAACATCCACGTGCGAATTCGCAAATCGTGACGGGCCTTATCAAGCGCCACCCGGACGGGTTCGGTTTCTTGATCGTAGACGATCCAGAAACGCCTGACGTGTACGTTGCTCGTCAATCGATGGTTGGCATCATGACGAACGATCGCGTGGAAGTTGAGCTGTATAAGCCTCGCAGTGGTAAAGGCAAAGAAGAGCGCCTTTCTGGTGAGATCACGCGCGTTCTTTCGCGCGCAAACAAAACCGTAGTTGGTCGCTACCTTCCCGTCGACAAAAAATACGGTGTTCTCCAAGACGAAAACAAAGGCTGGGGCACGGACCTGCGAATCGCAGCCATCGATTCTATGGATGCCAAAGAAGGCCAGCTCGTTGCCGTCGAGATCACGCAGTATCCAGACGATGAGCACGAGTTCACGGGCCGGGTCGTTACGATTATCGGTAACGTCGATGATCCAATCAACGACGTGATCCGTGTCGTTCATCAGGCGAGCATTCCGACTGAATTCTCGAAACAGGCCATCGCGGATGCTCAGCGCTTCGGTGGCGAAGTGAAAGAACAAGAGCGTCGCGGCCGCGAAGATCTAACCGATTTAAACCTCATCACGATTGACGGCGTTACAGCCAAAGACTTTGACGACGCTGTGTACACTGAGCAAACAGCGAAAGGCTTCCGACTTGTTGTCGCAATCGCTGACGTTAGCCACTACGTGAAGCCAGGCACGCGATTAGACGAAGAAGCTTACGAGCGTGGAACGAGCACCTACTTCCCGAACTACGTCGTTCCAATGCTTCCGGAAGAACTCTCGAACGAACTTTGTTCGTTGAAGCCTCACGTCATTCGACTTTGCTTCTGCTGCGAGATGTTCTTGGATTTCGACGGCGATGTTAAAAGCTACCGGTTCTTCGAAGGCGTAATGGAATCAACAGCACGAGTCACTTACGGCGAGGCCCAAGAAGTGATCGACGCTTATGCCGCTGGTGAAGAGAAAAAGAACGAAGCCGCTAAACGCCTCGCACACGTCGCCGACAACATCTTGCGCTCAGCCGACCTTGCGAAGGTTCTAATGCGCAAACGTTTCGAGGAAGGATCACTCGATCTCGAAATTCCAGAAACTCAGGTTGTCGTCGATTCGACAGGCGAATCGACTGACGTCATTCGTGCTTCGCGCCTTTTCGCTCACCGTTTGATTGAAGAACTGATGCTCATCACAAACGTGTGTACGGCACGCTTCCTCGATAACGCGAAAGTGCCCGGTATCTACCGCGTTCACGAAGAACCAGACGCTGAAAACATTAAGAACCTTCAGCGTTTCCTCTGGAATATGGGCGGAAGTCGTTCGGTGATGGGTGGCAACCTCGCAAAGAAACTCACGCGTGCACTCGAGTCGATGCAAGGAAAGCCAGAAGCTCAGATCTTGAATATCCTGACACTTCGGACCATGCAGCAGGCCCACTACTCTGAAAACAACGTCGGTCACTTCGGTCTCGGCTTTACGCATTACTCGCACTTCACGTCGCCGATTCGTCGTTACCCGGATTTGATCGCGCACCGGATTATCAAGAGCCAGCTTTACGACATATACGAAAACATGCAGATGTCGGAAGAAGAGCTTCAAAGTGCAACGACCTGGCTCTCGGCAACTGAGCAGCGTTCGACCAAAGCAGAGCGCAAAGTGATTTCGATCAAGAAGGCCCGGTTCATTCGTCGTTACGTCGGCGAAGAATTCGACGGCATGATTTCTTCAGTCGCAAAATTCGGTGTCTTCGTTCTCTTGCGACAGTTCGATGTCGATGGTCTCGTCAAAATCGAAAATCTGGGTAATGACCGCTTTGAGTTTGATGAAGAAAATTTGCGCCTGACGGGCCGTAAGAGTGGTCTGCAATACTCAATCGGCGATCAAGTGAAGGTCGTTGTCACGGGTGCTGATATCGAAACCGGCAAAATCGATTTTGAGCTCTCGGAGATCGTGTCGCAATCGGGTGAAGACGGCGAGGAGAGTGACGAAGACTTAGTCGACGCCTTCTTCGACGAAGAGCGCGGCGCTCGCGGTGGCCGAAAACAAGGCAAACCTGGCCCTCGCAAGAAATCGCGTGAAGACGACTCTTCAAAGAAAAAGAAAACGCCACGAGGTTTCAAGGCGGGTGATTCTCGCAAGAAAAAATCGGGCGAATCGAAACCTGCGCAAAAGACATCGAAATCGTTCGGTTCAAAGAAGAAGAGACGCCGTTGATGAAACTGGTTCGCTCGCGCCGATCGGCCTCAGGACTGAATTTGAAAAACGCAGCGCGCGTACGCACGATCGTGAGCGTTTTCGCAAAGTATGGTTTCCAAAGTGCCGCAGAGCGGGTGCGGCTGGGCCGATTCATTCTCGAGCGATTCGCAAAACCAGGCATTGAGGAATACACGCCGGCCGAGCGAATGCGGATGGCTTTTGAGGAACTTGGACCGACGTTCGTTAAACTCGGTCAGGTCTTGGCGACCAGACCCGATCTCATTCCCGAGGAATTCGTAGAAGAATTTAAGAAACTTCACGATCAGGCGTCGCCGCTCCCGTTTGCCGAAATCAAGAAGGTCCTCGAGAATCAGTTCGGCGAATCGTTAGAGCGCGTGTTTTCAGAAATCGATCCGAGCCCGCTTGGTTCTGCCAGCATTGCGCAGGTTCATAGAGCAAAACTTAAGGATGGCACCGAAGTTGTCGTCAAAGTTCAACGTCCGGGAATTGAGCGTTTCATCGCAGACGACGTCAGCATCCTTTACTACCTCGCTGATTTGCTTCAGAAGTACGTCAAAGAAACGCGCATCTTCAATCCGGTCGGGATTGTAGATGAATTTTTTCGAACGCTCGAGCTCGAAGCGAACTTCGTAATTGAGGCGAATAACATTCGTCGCTTCATCGAGAACTTTAAGAACGATCCCACGGTCAAAATTCCGAACGTCTACTTTGAGTACACGACGCCGAAGGTTCTTACTCTCGAGTTTTTGAGAGGTATTCCGCTTTCGCAAGCTGCGGCGCTCGAACAAGAGGGGATCGACCGGCAAGAAATCATGCGAGCAGGCCTGCGCGCTTATTTTAAACAGGTGTTTAAAGACGGGCTGTTTCACGGCGACCTTCATGCGGGCAACCTGTTCATCCTTCCAGGCAACAAGATCGGTCTTGTCGATTTCGGTATCGTCGGCCGGCTCAACCGCCGCACTCAAGATGCGATCGCGAACATGTTCGTTTCACTCTACTTCGAAGACTACGAGCGACTTGCTTATGAGTACGTTGAGCTTGCACCTTACTCATCTGAGGTGAACGTCGATCAATTCGCGAAAGATCTTAAGGATCTCCTCGCGCCGTACTTCGGCCTTACGATGAAGAATGTCGATCTC
>CAJYOV010000313.1 GCA_913776405.1 Pseudobdellovibrionaceae bacterium | reverse complement strand
GATTTTTCCAGGCGTCGCCATTCATGTGTTCGAGGACAGCGTCCGTGAACGTATAGGTGCGATCATCGAGTTTAGGGTAAGTGAGCGTTAGAAGTTCGTGAACGACGAGCTTCGTTTTGAAAACGACGCCTGTGTAGTTATCCCAAGCTAACGTGCTAAACGTGACTTCGTTTTTTTCGCTGTCGCGAATTGCGTCGACGCGATGGCCTTCGAAGAAAAGCGGTCGGTCAACTACCCAAATTTTCGTCTTAGAAAATTTCTTCTGGATCACTCGAAAGTCAATTGTCGCTCCCCGAGTTGAAAGAACGGGTGAATCCATGAAGTAAGAAATGACGGATGTGCCGATCGATCGAAATTCGGCGGCCGAACCGCTGCCCCCACCGCGTGTTCCGATCGAGTTTAACGGGTCTTGGGTCGGATCCTGAGAAAGCGCGGCCAGGGACATGAAGGCGATCGCCATGATCGTATTTAGCATCAGAAAGCTCCTGAAGAATTCAACTCAAGGGGGGCGGCGCGACGTCGTCCGATTCTAAACAAATTTATTTGGGCCTGATAGAGTTCTGTGCGGCGATTCAATGAGGACGCGGAGAGTTCAAGCAATTTTGAGAAGCAGTCCTCGATAATGGCTGAGGCTTTCGGGAGAAGATCTTCATCAAACGCAAAAGTCTCCGTTCCAATGAATTTCTCGCGATTCGATTGGTTGTCGAGCGCTTCCAACGATTTGTTCAGCATCGTTCCGTGGTAATGCCGCAGGGCCGGGTTCGGCGTGTCCGAAGAGAGTAAAAACCGTTCTTCCGTCTTCTCATAACAGCTCTTCTGAGAATTGAATTTAAGGAGACCGTGATTTTCGAGGAGCTTGAGGGCCGCCGTGGCTTCATCAGAAGTAATTTCGAGCTTTTCTGCGACATGCTGAGCATCCAGCTTGAAATCTGCGAGAGCCGCTAACTCAAACGTCGCAGCATTATACCAGTTGAATAAAAAGTTGAAGCTTTCGCTGCCTCGGTCTTGACTGCGCTGAACGCTTCTCAAGTGATGAATGCGATCGATGATCTGTTTTCGGACGCTTTCGATCTCCGTGTATTCGAGTTGGACCAAGAGCGTGAAGACTTCACTTTCGTGGAGGTCGAGCTTGAGTTTCTTCGCGACATCGAACGCTCGGCTGACGGATAACCCTCTTTTTCCTTTCAGAAGGTCAGAGAGGAGTGAAGGCGAGATTTCGAGGTCACGTGCGAAAGCTCGAAGAGAATAGCCCGAGTTCACGTTCGTCAGGTGCTTGAGACGTTTTGCGATAACATCTCGGTAATCTGTATCCGGCATGAGAGCAGGTATAGCGTTATTGGCAATCTCAATCACGGAAAAATTGCCTGTTCGCTGGGTGTGAACAGCCTGAATTCAATGAACTGTTCTCACTCTACAGAAATACTGCTTGAGAGCAGTTTAACGATAGTGGGTAAAGCTCTCTCTCTTCGAGCAATCCGTAGCTACTCACAGTCGTCGCGGAGTCTTTAGTTGGCGTCGACTGTTCGTCGGTAACAGGCTTCAGTAAAACCGTAGATCGCGAAAGCCATGAACCCGAACGCGATGATTGCAACCAAGAGATTGCCGAAGGGTTGGCCTTCAAGGAACCGCCAGGCGCCGCGAACGCCCTCGGCTCTGTTTGCGTTCGCGGTGATTGCGGCGCTCATAAAGAGGCCGCCGACGATTGCGAACATAATTCCGCGAGCGATGAGGCCGAATTTGCAGATTGCGTAGAGCCAGGTTTTTTTCTCAGGCGGGACGTCGAGACCACGCGTGAATTTCTCTTTCAATGCGATGAAGATCTGACCGATTCCAAAACCGATGATCCCCAGAGCGACAAGACCGACCAAAATCTGGCCGAATGGTTTTTCGAGCAAGAAGGTGACGAGCGCTTTTTCTTGCGTCTGTTTCGATTCCCTCGAGAGTCGGAAAACTAAATTGATCGCCGTGTAGGCGAGTGCAGCGTGGGCCACGCCGCCAAAGAAAAAGCCAGCCCGCATCGCTAGCCCCTTCGCATCTGAACCGCGATGATCGTAATCGCGGATCGCTTGAAGCACGCGCCAAACGGCATAACCCAAAAGACCAATGGCCACGACGATTAGAAGTGTTTTACCAAACGGCTGCGCTAATAACTCGCTCAGTGCACCACGGTTATCGGTCAACACTCCGCCTTGCCCAAGCGAAATCAAAGCAGCGAAAAGACCAACAAGCCCATAGACGCTTGCTCGAGCGGTATAGCCAGCTTTCGCAAAGCGATCGACATTTTTATCCGACGTAACGTTTTCTAAATTCAAGTTTGGCACGTCCATATCGCTCCCGAACTTAATACCCTCGCGGGGACTCGCATCTGAATCGTAAGCTCCTGGATGATTTTCCCCAAGGGAAGGCCTGCTTAGGCCTGCATTTGTGCTCGAAAAAATGAATCTATTGAGCCAAGTCTCACAAACTAAACAAAGGTGCTCTTTACAGGGTCTGGGGCCTATACGCTCGGTTCGGCTGAGATTGTTAGGATTGTTAACGACAAGCGCGGTTGATTTCGGATATCTCCGATTGCATGAAAGCGTGGCCTACGTTCCGCAAAGCCTTGGAGGACCTTTTCGAGCAGAAAAAAGCTCTCGATGCGACCTATTCGTTAAGGCGTTTCGCTCTCGATATCGGCCTTACGCCATCTCACTTATCAGACGTGCTTTCAAAACGGCGAGGCCTCTCAAGCGCGAAAGCGGTCGAAATTGCTGAGCGCCTTTCTCTCAAAGATTCGGACCGCCAAGACTTCATCGATCTTGTCGAAAAAGAGGGCGCTCGCAGCGCTCACGACCGGGAACTCGCAGCCGTACGACTCAATCGACGGCACGGGCTCGGCAACGCAACAATTTCTGAGGATCAATCTGAGTTCTTGGCCGATTGGATCACGCCCGCGCTCTTTGAATTGATCTCAACGTCAAAAGGTGTCGTTAAACTCACCGATTTTGGACGGCGACTTGGTGTGGATCTCCAGGCCACACGTAAAAGTTTCGATGTTCTCAAGCGGCTGGGGTTCCTGAAAGAGTCGAACGAAATTTTCGAGCGAACACGCGATTACAGTCATGTTGTATCGGCGCACTCGAATAAACTGCTGAGAGCTTTTCACAAGCAGATTCTGGAATTGGTCGCAAAGCGGCTTGATGAAACCGACGCCCTCACGCGCGAGAATATCTCGAGTGTCATAAGTTTCGATCATTCGAAGACGGCTGAAGCCCGGGATTTTATCGCTGAATTTCACTCTGAGTTTATTCAGCGCTTTTCTTCGAAAACAGATGCCGACACCGTTTACGTGTTCACTCAACACTTCGTCAGAGCGGACTTCCGACCATGAAAAATAAAGGCCTCATAGTATCTAGAGTCTTCGTATTGATGCTGGCATCGGTAATCAGCGTTGCTACCGCGAGAGGCGAGAAGAGTGGCACAACCGTGCGAGGCGGCGGTCAGGCGGTCGTTTGCGACACAGGGTCGGTTCGATTCTTGGATCTTTACGAGGGCGAAAGCGTTTACGGAATTAAGTTTAATGAAGGAATCGTTCGTACGACTTTTTACGGCATCTTGTCACCGTACGCGGTCCCTCAAGAGCTCGCTAGTTCAGTTGCTCAAGTCTTGAAAGACGCAGGTCTTCCACTAGCGCCTTTTCGAGACCCGCTGAAGCAGCTTGAGAAATACGTTTACGAGGTAAGGCTGAGCATTCTTCCGAGACCTTTTTTTGGCTTGTTTGGTCTTTATCTAACGGCGGGCCAATTACCGTACATCGGCGACTCTGGAGCGCTTCTTTCGGAACTTCCACCGTCCTGTCATCTTCAGCAAATCGCAGTCAACAACTGGGAAAAAAATCAGGTCACAATCCTACGATCTTTTTTCGAGCAACTCTCAACTGCCGACGCGTCTGCGCTGTTGATTCACGAAGTGTTTCACTCAA
Source organism: Pseudobdellovibrionaceae bacterium (assembly GCA_913776405.1). Classification (GTDB taxonomy): domain Bacteria; phylum Bdellovibrionota; class Bdellovibrionia; order Bdellovibrionales; family JAMPXM01; genus CAJYOV01. Next base: position 1,125 of record CAJYOV010000313.1, on the reverse strand, counting down.
TGTTCATTTCTCAGCGAAATAAAACGGCTGTTCGGCAGTTCGTGCAATACGTGATGGCGCCTAAATGGTTTCAGGAAAAGCATCGCGACGCTTTCGCAAATATGGTTCGCACTCAGAAGGCTATCGTAGGCGGGTACCCGAATTAGTTTTGCTTTGGTAAACCTAAAGATATTAATTCGTCTGAACTCAATGTCTTAAAAAAGCGTGGTCTGAGCGAGACTCAGCGAACAGGACGTCTGTTCCTTTTTCGTAACTGCAGATCTTCCGAGATTCGCAAATATCCGTAAATACTCCAAAAAAAGAACTTGTCGAAGCGATTTGAATCTCAATCTGATTCTTAAGAAATCATTAATTTGGCGGTCCTCGCCGTCCGAAAAAGGAGTATGCGGGCTTTTTGTTTACTCATCATACAGCTGCTGCTCTTTCTGCCTTCGGCATTCGCCAGTGTAGCGCAGTCAGGTATCTCGTATCAGGGTCGAATTTTGCGTCCCGATGGCACGCCATTAACTAGTCATTCAGTCCAATTCAAACTTCAGTTGAGAGCACCTGATGCAGGTCGCTGTCTGCTGTATGAAGAAGTGCAGTTGATCGATATGTCGCGCGACAATGGCATGTTCGCGCTCACGATAAATGATGGAACAGGTTCGCGAACTCCAACACTCATCAGCGTCGATGGAGCCGCGCCTGCCGTTGTGAATCTAGACCGTCTTCTCGCGAACCTCGGTTCATTTACATTCGATGCGAACGATTGTGCGACGGGCTCAAGCTACTCGCCGAACGCAAGCGACGGTCGCACGCTCGTAGTCTATTTCAAAGACGAAACGATGAGTACATTCGAGCCGATTCCAGCTGTGACGGTGAACTACGTTCCCTATGCGTTTCAGTCAAAGCAGATTTCTGGTTTCGGCATTCAAAATCTGATGCGCGTTCAAGAAAGTGACGGTTCGCTTTCAAACATTTCGCCGCTGTCGAAAGCAAATTACGATGCGGCCGCATCTTCAGCTTTGGCGACTTTGCTTCGCGCATGTGCAAGTTTCACAAGTGGTTGCGAAGCGCTCCATAGCGCAAGACTTTTTAAATGCCGCGAGGGCTTCAGGGTATTTCTGAAGCTCATGCGCACTCTTT
>CAJYOV010000312.1 GCA_913776405.1 Pseudobdellovibrionaceae bacterium | reverse complement strand
ACGAGCTCTTTTGAGCGTTCCTGTTTTGGCGGCTTTCTTAAATCTGTCGCGGCTTTGGCGCTCTTCGGCATGAATTGGAAGCTAGCGCGAGTTTCGAAGGTCGGCAACTTCATCGAAGATGGCTCGAAAAGGAGCTTGTTCGTATGAAATCACTCTTAAGCCGGTTCAAAATCGCATCCGCCTTCCTCTCAGTCGTTCGGGACCCGACAAAGACTGACAAACTCTTCCAGATCGCCGACGAATCGAGAAAGCAACGAACGGATCTCGTAGAAAGCTCATTCGCCTATCTCTTCGCGCAGCCTGGTTTTCAATCCTTATTCGCTGAACGATTTAGTCCACCGCTTCTAAATGTAGAAGCTCTTCTGAAATTCGAAGAAAGCACGCTAGGCCGGGCATTCGCCGAACATATGAAGCGCGAGAATCTGCGCGTGGATTTTTACCCGAAGCGCGAAGGCGACGAACGAGAAGTCTATTTAATCGATCGCATTGATCGGTCCCATGACGTTTGGCACGTCTTAACTGGCTTCGGAACAAACGTCCCTGATGAACTGGGTCTTCAGGCCTTTACCCTTGCTCAACTTCGATCGCCTTTTTCATTGTTGATTTTGGCCGGCGGAATTCTTCACACGCTGAGTCGAGCACCCCAGACCTTCGGCGATGTCGTCGAAAAAATTTTTGGCGGCTATCAAATGGGTCTGAAAGCCAAACCACTGATTGGTTGGAAGTTCGAAAACGATTTGGCGAGACCACTTTTCGACGTTCAAAAAGAGCTTCAAATCTCTCCGCTTGTGAAAACGAGATCTCGGGCTTTCGAAATTGAAACCGAAAATACGGCTGTTTTTTAGATCGTAAGAGTCGTTTTCGAAGGGAGCCATCTTCGAAAATCGGGGGTCTGTAGAGGGGTAGCGACCCCTCCTATTTGAAGAGCCCTGAGACAGCTTTTTTGCTTTCTAAAATCAGCTTGGACAGAACGTTCGAGCGGGTCAAATTTCGATGCAGTAAAAACCTCCGTAAAAACGGTCACTTAACAGTCACACATATAACTATAAGTGTGAGTCACGGTGCATTAGTTTACCCGTCAGGAGACTGTGAGATCGAGATCGAACGAAAACTCGTCATTTCAGCCACTTAAATCGACCCAGCACATATCGCAGTTTTGCAGTGATGTGAATCACTATGCTGTTTGGTGTGTTTCACAACGTTTTAGTTGTGAAACACAATTGATCTGAGGACGATGTCTGTGATGACTACTGATCTCGACTCCAGTGCTGACCCAAGTTCAGCTGCATCTTCTCGAGTCGCACCACTCGATCTGTCGGTGGGTGATGCATTCTTCGACAACGATTCGTCTATAGATGTTCTCGAAGAGAAGGCATCAGGAGAAATTGCGCGCGCAAAGAGTGCGTTGAGGCTGAAATATGAAGCTGAAACCGAGGTTATTCGGCGAAAACTCGGAAATTTAGAGGCGATTCGCTCTCAACTCGGATTGAGCCAACGAAAAATGGCGCAACTTCTTCTTGTCGATCCGTCGGCATGGACGCGTTGGACAAAAGGCGGGGAGTCAGCGCCGCCACACGTCTACCGAATGCTTCAGTGGTATTTGGCACTCGAAAACAAGTACCCCGCGCTCGACGTCAACTTTTGGTTGAATACGGTTGCGCAAGTGACTGATCAAACACGCGTTCCCGAACTTGAAGTTCAGCTTCAAAACATTCGGTCACATCTCGATCGAATCGAAGCCCGCTCACAAAATCAATTCGGCGAAGCTCTCGAAACGATCCGTCTTGAAATGAATCGCCGCGAACTTCAGACTCGCAAACTCGTTTTCGGTCTCGCCATGAGCGCAATTGCGACGACTCTAGTTCTAAGTTGGTTTATTTACCTTCTAAGTCGCTAATTTAGCGGTCGTTTTCGCGCAAACTAGCTCATTCTTCATGGGTGAAATTCCGATGAAGAGAGGTCTCCTCAATCGTTCCATCTTGATGGAAAGGCCTCTCGCATGCGGAAGCTGTACGTTTCATCTATTCGCGCTGCTTTTAAAGTCTCTTTTGCCGCGACGCTTTTTTTATCTCTCGGCCTCTTGAGCGCTTGTTCGTCGAAAACGACAAGCTCGACCGTTTCGTTGTCGTTTCCAGATTGGGCTGAGATCGAAAAATCAGCTAACGCCAAAGCGGCCCAAGCTCCACAGACGATGAGCGCCGAGCGCGACCGCCGCCAAGTGCAAATCATCGCAATCAATGTCACGGCTGCCGACATGGAGCCTGTCGTTTATCTTTGGCACCGACAAGACAAGGACAACTCGGAAGTTCCGCGAACGTTCAAACTCGCAGTCACTCGCGGCGCTAACCGTTTCGTTCAAGTGTTAGCTGTCTATGGTGGAGAGAAGTCGACACAATTCATCTATGGCGATTCGCTCGTTGATGCCTCGGGTGCCGAAGCGAAAGCATCGATCACGCTTGAGCTAAAAAACACCTCAGCCACAGCCGAAGGCAATGTCGTCGGCCGCTACATGACTGCGCCAGGGGTCGGTCCGACAGGCACATTCGAATATCATTTCGACCCGGATCAAATGCCCGGCGGGATTCCGTCGATGCTGGTAGCGAAAGGCGAGATTTTTGGCGGCTGGTTCCGCAGTTTCATGCTTTCGAACCGCTTGGTGCAGTACAAATTGAAGTCGGGCGCATATCTCTTCGATCTTTCCGATAACTCGCAATTGTTCTCGGAAAACTCTCCGAAGGCAGCGATGCGTGTGCGGATTCCGAAGTCTTACTACGATAAAAACGGGAATTCGGTGATTGCCGATCTGGAAGAATCACCAGACAGATATCTCACGGTCGGTTACTTCGGGCCCGGAGCAGCCGGAGGCGTAACGCCGTCAGCTTACCAGGTCTGCTACTCGAGCAACCAAGAAGCGATTAGTAGACTTTATTTCGATAATTCGACGCTCAATTTGTCCAACCAAATCAAATGGAATGCCGCTGTCACCCCGACGGGACTCTTCGATAAGCGCGCTTATATCATGCAACCGGTCAAGCCCAACGGCTCTGGGATGTATGCAGCGGGCGGAACTGATGAAGCCGCATGTTCAACCAATGGATCTGAGTTCGACACGCATCTGGTATTCAATCATCAAAAAATGATGGATGGCGACGAGATGTTCGGTTTCCGCGGGCCATTCAGAACGTTTACGAACGGCCGCTACGTGAGCGCGAGTCTCGATGGCACCACCGCCTACGTCGACTGGCAAACACTTCCGGGCGCCACGGACAAACTCAAAGGTTTCACCGTTTTCTACCGTGAAACTGGGAGCTCTTCAGTCGCACACTCGGATGAGGGCCTGAGAGACGACGACGACGGTTACAAGTGTAACGAGATCGCGGCTTCGAAACTCTTCCGTGCTGCCGTTCCGGCTCCGACGACGCCGACTCGCGCTTCGATTCTCAACGTTGCTGACGTGAACGCCTTCGACCGACTCCAAGTGATCGTCTGCCCGCAAGCGCAAGACGGCACGTACTACAATTCGGCTGTGCAGATTAGTGACAACTTGGGCACGGCATCCGCGAACGGCAGTGCTGGCTTGAAAGTTCTCGGCATAGCGAGCACGGGAGTGCCCTCTGGCATCGTCAATGCGGGAACGAAGCTTTCGAAGAAGGTTTTTTCGGAGCCGAACAAGGGCGACTACACGTATTTCGCACCCAGCGTAAATGGCAAGCTGATTCCATCGAGCAGCCTCACTTCGTTTAAAGCGAGTCTCGACAACGTGACCTGGGCTGATATCCCAGCTGCTTCATACGGCTCATACGCAGCTTATAAATTTTCGTCACTCTCATCGGCGTTTAGCGCGATTGGCGCCGCGACCGTAGACCTGCCGCTTTATCTGAAGTGGTCGGTGAGTGCCGACTATCAATTAGCTGAAGGCTTGCCATCTCAGGACTACACAGCGCCGACAGTGAATATCAGCGGCACTTGCGTCGATGTTTCAAGTGTGGTCGTGGTTTCGGACACGAACGTTGTCAAGCCTACGATCATCGACGACTTCAACAACGTCGCTAACGGCACTGATCTCAATCTGAGTTACCGCCTTCGCTACGCCAACTTAGGCGCTATCTCTAACAACTGTGGCGACGTCACAGTACCGATTTCTTCGGTTGCAGTCTCCGGCAGCAGCTGCTTTTCGCAGGCGGATCTGCACCGAAAGAGCGACGATCTCTTTAGTTTTGTCATCGATCCGACCGACTCGACAGCTAGCAGCTGTAACCTCAACAACTTGTCTCTCGCCATCCTCTCGCCTTTTCAGGACAACACGTTGGGCGTTAATTATCTGGGTACCGCTGGCGATAACTTGTTGCACAGCACGCTTCAGACCCAGTCGGGCGCGTTCATGTCGCAGGCGGATTTGGGAAGCAGCCTGACGTCGAACCGCTTAAAATTGAATCTCGCAATCTCAGGACCGGCTGCATCTTTCGGATTCAACGTTGCGAGTCTCAACTTAGATGGAAAAGTGACGGAGACCTCGAGATCTGGACCATCCGTGATGCCAACCCCAGTAAGCATAACGCCGCCTGCGACACATCTTTCAAATGGAGCTCCGTCGAATCGCATATCTGTCGCAGTCACGGCTACTCCAGTACCTTCATCATTGACGACTGCTACGATGTCTCGCTTCACATTTACGAGCGGGGCGAACTCGAAGCCGGGTTCATTTGAGTCGATGACGAGCCTTGATACGTCGACCGTGATCGGAACCGCAACTCTCTGGGGCTCTGAGCTCTTGATCACTCGCGATGCGACAAACAACGTAAAGCTTCTTTACGTCTATCGCGATGGAACCGGTTCTGCCTTCGGACGCTCACTCGTCGACGTCACACCTAGCGCGGGAATTAACACGACAGATAAAGTGTTTGTCGTGCCATCGCCTGAGTCATCTTCTGGCTCGAGCGCGGCATTTACGCTTGCCTTCGGCAACGCCGTTCTTTACGGAGCGCTAGTTGCAGACAACGGAATCCAAGCTCGGTACTCGCCGAAACTCTTCCTTCGAACAAATGCGAAAATTATCGGGGTTTTTAATCGACTCATCTCCACAAATTGGTTCGTCTCGGTATTAACGACTGAAAGCGGCGACCTGCGGATCGCAAGCTTTAATCAGGTACCGAAATACTCTAGTAATTCGGTCAATGATCCGGCTGGCGCCATTGCGTTGAGTGAAAGCGCGTTCGGTGTAGATGCATCGCCAAGCGCGCCACCACTTGTTGCGCAGTGCTCGACTTCAGCTGCGAATGGGCACTTGTTCGTAGTTACGACACCATCGCCCGGTCTCAAAAGAGTTTACAGAGTAACAAGTACTTCTGGAACCGAGAACTCACCCACAGCTTATGCTGATCGCAGCATCAGCGACTCGCTAGATCAGATTTCTTGTGTTGGTGTTCAAAAGGGTGCGTCGACATCGGTTCTCGTCAAGCTCCTGGCATTTACGAATTCGGGATCGCTCAGCTCTACTTTCCCGGTCTATGGATTTGACGATGAAAATGGAACGTGTGGTGCTGGAACGAACGCCAATCTGTCAATTTATAGTCTCAGCACACCGACGTCGTCGGGTCGATCGATCGCACCCTACAGAGGAAATTTCGGAGCTTCCTCACTCATGGGCTTCGTCTATGGGAATTCGGGATCGGGCAAATTCGAGATCCGGAAAGCGACATTCTCATCGTGTGGAGCTAGCTCTTTAATCCTTGATGAGACCGCGATGGGCGCTCTCAACCAGACAACCGGTCAAGAGCTGACAGGCCTCGGCGTCAATTCTGAGCGGAACTCGAAGATCTCCGTCTTCGGAAAGAACAGCCAGTTCTTTACGTTTGATCTTGCGAACTGAGCGCGGCCGCTTAGTGAGAGTTAATTGAGCATTCGCCCTCTCCAAACGGGGAGGGCTCGAGTTTTTACTTGCGCGCCACTGTGCGGCACACCTACGCTCCAGCCACTTGAGCATTCACTCCTCTGGAGGCCCCTATGGCTGGAACTTTTGAAGTCATCGCCCAACATGGCGAGCATGAACAGATCGTCTTTTGTAATAACAAAGACGTCGGTCTGAAAGCGATCATCGCGATCCACAACACGGCACTCGGCCCAGCACTCGGCGGCACGCGTATGTGGAACTACAAAAATGAAGAGGAAGCTCTGGTCGACGTCCTTCGTCTCTCTAAGGGCATGTCATATAAAGCCGCTTGCGCAGGCTTGAACCTTGGCGGCGGTAAGGCCGTCATCATTGGCGATCCAAAGACTCAGAAATCTGAAGGCCTCTTCCGTGCCTTCGGTCGATTCGTCAATTCGTTGAACGGTCGTTACATCACGGCTGAAGACGTGGGGACGACAGTTCGCGAAATGGAATACGTGTTCATGGAAACACCTTGGGTTACCGGAATTCCAAAAGCGTTCGGCGGTTCGGGCGATCCGTCGCCGTATACAGCGCACGGTGTTTTGATGGGCATCAAGGCTTCGGTGAAATACCAATTCGGTAAGGACGACCTAAAAGGTGTCCGTGTTGCTGTTCAGGGCCTAGGCAACGTTGGCTTCCACCTCGTTGAGTACTTGGCAAAAGAAGGCGCGCAAATCACGGTCACAGATATCGATGCTGAGAAAGTTCAGCGAGTTGCGAAACAATTCGGCGCAACTGCGGTGGCTCCAGAAGCCATCGTCGGCGTTGATTGCGACGTCTTCACACCGTGTGCCTTGGGTGCGGTCATCAACGATCAAACGATCACGAAGCTTAAGGCCAAAGTCGTTTGTGGTGGCGCGAACAATCAGCTCGCAGAAGCTCGTCACGGCGATATGCTTCGCGAAATGGGTGTTCTTTACGCGCCTGACTACGTCACGAATGCTGGCGGTTTGATGAACGTCTTCGTCGAGCTAGAAGGCTATTCGCCGGACCGAGCGCTTGATAAGACAGTCGAGGTCTACCACAACTTGATGAAAGTGTTCGAGATCGCCAAGCGCGATGGAATCGGGACACAC
>CAJYOV010000311.1 GCA_913776405.1 Pseudobdellovibrionaceae bacterium | reverse complement strand
CGTTTGAGATCTAATCGAGTTTCGGCTTAGTGTAGAAGGCCGCTGACGACTTTCTCGATGAGCTTACCGTTCATCGACTCGGCTTTCAGCTTTTTAAGCATGTCATTCGCGTTGCTCTTGAACTGATCGCTCACACCGTTGTTCTGAAGACACTCAAGCGGCCAAGTGCTGATCCGCACATCCATATCGGCAACCGTCAACGTACGCAGGTCGACTTTAGCGCCCAAGATATGGAACGCGACTTTCTTTCCGCGAATCAAACGGTCGAGGACTGGTTTACCGAGCGCGCTGTTCGCGATTGTTCCGCTCAGAGTCGGTGCCGACACAGCTTGACTCTCACAAGAGCCGTCCATCGACTTCCGAATCTGGAAAGTCGCAAATCGGTCCGCGTCCATGGTGCCTGCGAGGCCGCCTTCAGAGCCAAATTCGATCTCGACAATTGGGTTCGGCTGAGCCGAGACATTTTGAAAGTGTGAGAGAAGAAGAATTGGTCGCGTGAGTCGATTCTGTGAGCCCTTTAAAGATGACTCACTAAAGTTGACCTGCGAATTCGACATGGTAAAGGGTCTTTGCAGATCGTTGAGGCCCGCGAGGAGCTGACTCGTGACCGTCGAGTGGTCGCGCTGAAGTTTCATACGGATTGCGGAGCCCGCGAAGTACGCTGGCACTTTGTTTTTGGAGCCCACGTCACCGGCGCTCCGTAGCCCTTCAGCGATGTGATAGTAAATCTCTTTCGACTTCGGAAGACTGTCGTCCACCATCACGTCGACGATTGCAAACGGAAGAGCTGCTGGGATCTTTGTTCCTTTCAGCGGCGTGATCGTTTGTGGAACTTGGAACGGCACGAGGTAGAGGCCCAAGTTCTGAGGGGTCGTCGGCAGGTTCTCGTTTACAGACCTGAGTGTTTCAGACATCTGCGCTTGAAGCATCTCAAGCGAACGAGAAAGAATCGCGCTCGAATCGCTGCCAGCTTCTTTCATCATGGCAGAGCCGAGACCCTGAAGTGCGAGCGGTGCTTTCTTTAAGAGCTCTGATCGTACTTTCAAAACAGCGAGTTGCTGATCTTTCGAAAGGCTGGCGAGATTCGGTAACGTGACGATCAAGCTCCATGGGCGACCGTTGACAGAAGGCAAATAGGGCGTGGTCTTTCGAGTTGGGACTGCGACGGTCTTGCGAACGCCCTGCGCTTCATCTTCAAAATTTTGCACGCGTTGTTTCAAAACCGCTCGCATCTGGAGAGCGTCGATCGAGGGTTGCGCCACCGGATCGTTCGAGATGACCGTTAAGAATTGCGGAAACTTGCCTTGGAAACGCGGAAGGGCATCGATGAGATCGAACACCTCAGTCGTGCAGTTGGGTCGAAGCGTGTTGTAGATGTACTTGATGCCGATCTCTGATGCGTGAAGGATCGTGTTCTTCGCGAGCGTCGAACGCTCTTCAGCCGTGATATCGAGCTCGTACTGTTCGACTGCCGAATTGGATTCAACAAGTCGTTGAGCGGCGGTCGTTGCGCGACCCACGATCGCATAATTTGAGAGGGCGCCGAGCGCGAAGTTGTAAGGTTGATCTTTCGGTCGAACCGCTTCGAATGAGATCAAGATTTCTTGCGTCATCATCTTTTTTGACGGCGTCGTTTGGTTTGTGAGATCGACCGGTTTTTTGAAAATGAATCGAATCTGCGTATGGGCCGCCTCAACGACGCCAAGAATTGGGAAGCGCACGATCTGTAAGTAGACGGCCTCGACGTTCTCTGGAGCGATCGAAAAGCGAGCTTCCCAGAATTCGTTGGCATGGTGGTAGTTGTTCAAGACGACCGACGTGCCGTCGATCTTCAGATTCTGAATGGCGCGGAATCTGTTTGAATCAACGCACTGACCTGCATATTTGCTGGAAAGCGCTGTGAAACGGTAAGGGCCCTCATTGGGGTCGGAAGACTGCGCGCAGGCGCGATCGGGCTGAGCCATCATGGCGCTTGCCGAGGCTTGAGCTTGAGCCTTTGCAAATGGGGCGAGGGTCGCGATCAATGCCACTAATGCCGTCTGAGCAAGCGCTTGTTTTTTCATACGGCAAAGCGGGTTCAAGATTTAGACCCCTGGCAGCTCAAGTAACAGGGGTCTAGTCTCTGTTTGGATGTCGATCTTCTAGACGGTGACGGCGACGGGCATAGCAGTCAGCGAGAACGCGCGTTTGGGGAACGCTTGCGGTGTGAAATCGATTCAGGTTAAAACTTATCGAATGGAAATGGATAGCCCGCTAGCGGAGCACGCGCTGTCGATTCAACTCTTCGATTTGCAAAAAGACGGGTGACCTGTGTCGACATCTGCGCATTCAGTCCCAGATAAAGAAGCTAAATTCGAAGCTGTAACCAAGACTCTCTTTGCGCTTCTACAATCCGCTGGCCCGTCGAAAGTGACTCATTCATTGGTGGCGCAGCGTTCTGGCGTTTCGCGGGCGTGGCTCTACAAATATGTCGGCTCAAAAAAAGAAGACCTGATGGTGATGGCGATTCGGCACCTGGGTAAGAAGCTGACCGAACGCGATCTCGGTGACATCATCACATCGAAAGAAGATCTCAAAAATGCGATCGTGCTTGGCATGACTCGGATGTTTCAGAACACAAAGGACTATCCTTGGTTCATTCCCGTTTATTTTAAATACCGCGGTTCGCCGACGCCGCTCGGTGCCGCAATTGGTGAAGTCGAACAAGATTACATCGCAAGACAAGCTCAGCTCTTCGAGCGAGTCTTCCGCTTTCCACATGCGCGGGCCATCGTTGCGGCCGAAGTCCTAACTTCGTTCCGCATGGGGTTGGCGTTCAGCTGGCAACACGGTGAACTCGGCAAGAAAGCCGATCAAACAGATGTGCTCGTGGCCCTTGACCATTGGATCCACGAGCTGTTTTCCGCTTAAGCCAACTGAGTCCGACGTCGACGTGCGCGTTTCACAGCCGCCGTCTTGACGGCTGAGAGTTTCACGCAGTCGACAAAGTACTTCTTCACGCCGTTTTCGACATGCGTGACGAGGCCGTGAACGTCTGTCTCGAAGCCAGGAAACTTTTCTGAAAAGTTTCGAGCGAACTTCAAGTAGTTCACGATCGTGCTGTTGAAGCGCTCGCCGGGCACGAGAAGTGGAATCCCAGGAGGGTACGGTGTCAACAGAACAGCCGTGACACGACCTTCGAGGTTTTCAAGCTCGACGCGTTCGATTTCTTCGTGAGCCATTCTTGCAAAGGCGTCCGAAGGCTTCATGGCAGGCACGATCTCGGAGACGTACATGCTCGTCGTCATGCGTGCGACATCGTTCTCTTTGTACATCTCGTGAATCGACTGACACAGATCGCGGAGGCCCATCTGCGCATAACGCTGATGATGGCCCGCAAATCGCGGCATCGCTTTCCAGAGAGGTTGGTTCGCGTCGTAAGCCTCTTTAAATTGTTGGAGACCCGCCATTAGCGAGTTCCAACGACCTTTCGTGACCCCGATCGTGAACATGATGAAGAACGAGTAGAGCCCGCACTTTTCGACGACAACGCCATGCTCAGAGAGGTACTTCGTGACGATCGACGCAGGAATGCCTGAAGCGTCGAAATCGCCTTCGACACCTAGTCCTGGCGTCAACACAGTCGCCTTAATTGGGTCGAGCATGTTGAAGCCTGCTTCCAAATTACCGAAGCCGTGCCACGAATCGCCTGGCTTTAAGATCCAGTCGTCTTGTGAGCATGAATTCGTCTCGATGCAGGCGTTATCAGGCCCCCAGACTTTGAACCACCAGCGCTCAGACGCCGGAGTCTGAGCGGCCTGAACGATTTCGGTTTCAGTCTTTTTCATGGCTGAGCGGAACTCGCACGCTTCGCGAATCGAATCTTCAACCAAAGCGCGACCGCCAGCACCTTCCATCATCGCGGCTGCGACATCGCAAGAGGCGATGATGGAGTATTGAGGCGATGTCGACGTGTGCATCAAATACGCTTCGTTGAAGACGTGACGATTCAACTTCTTCTTTTCTGGCTCGCGCACCAAAATCTGCGAGGCTTGTGAAAGCCCCGCGAGCGTTTTGTGCGTCGACTGCGTCGAGAAGATCATCGAATCTTTGGCGCGTGAACGTTCTTCGGCGCCGCCGACGGCATGCATGTTCTTGTACAGCGGATGGAATGCCGCGTGCGGAAGCCATGCCTCATCGAAGTGAAGAGTGTCGATCTTGCCGTCGAGCGCTTCGCGAATCGTTTCGACATTGTAGAGGACGCCGTCGTACGTGCTCTGCGTAAGCGTCAGAATCCGCGGCTTCTTTTTTTTGTCTTTGATGAACGGGTTCGCGTCGATCTTTTTTTGGATCGTTTCCCACGAGAATTCGCTGGCCGGGATCGGACCGATGATGCCGTGATGGTTGCGTGTCGGCGTCAAGAACACCGGAATCGCGCCCGTCATCATGATGGCGTGGAGGTTTGACTTGTGACAGTTGCGATCGACCACGACGACGTCGCCAGGGCCGACTGTCGAATGCCAAACGATCTTGTTCGACGTCGACGTTCCGTTCGTGACGAAAAACAAGTGATCTGCATTGAAAATACGAGCCGCGTTTTTCTCGGCCGCCACGGCAGGGCCTGTGTGATCGAGAAGTTGACCCAAGTCTTCGACCGCATTGCAAACGTCAGCACGGAGCATGTTCTCGCCGAAGAATTGGTGGAACATCTGCCCAGCAGGCGATTTCAAAAACGCGACGCCACCTGAGTGCCCTGGGCAGTGCCAAGAGTAGGAGCCATTCGCCGCGTAGCTGAGAAGGGATTTGAAAAAAGG
>CAJYOV010000310.1 GCA_913776405.1 Pseudobdellovibrionaceae bacterium | reverse complement strand
TTCGACTTCTTTGAAACCTTGTTTATTCAAAGACGATGTGATGAGCACACGCTCGACTCCGGATGTACACTGAAGTTTTTGTGCACGAGAAAGTGCTTCGCCGCGAGAGATCTTATCGGCTTTTGTTAAAACTACGGCGACTGGAAGTTCACGACGCGAAAGCCAGCGAACAAGATTTTCTTCATCTTCGGACCAATCTCGGCGGATATCCATGATGATGAGCAAACCGGCTAACGCTTCGCGAGTGCCTAGGTACGGTTCAATCATGTCTTGCCAAGCGTCTCGTTCGTCGCCCGAGCGCGCCGCAAACCCGTAGCCCGGCATATCGACAAAACGATAGCGTGGCATCGAGTAGAAATTGAGCATGCGCGTTTTACCCGGAGTCGAACTGGTCATGGCGATCTTTGAGCCGGCAAGACCGTTGATCAGTGTCGATTTGCCGGCGTTTGAGCGGCCGACGAGTGCGATTTCGGGCACGAGACCCTCGGGACACCCGTGCAAATCGACCGCGCTGGTCAAGTACTGCATCTTGTTGGGATTCTGAGGTTTTTTCGGCCTATTCACGACCCTTCATTCGTAACATGCCAGCGGCAAAAGTCTAGCGTTACGTCGACGATTAACAACATATTGGACCGAGTCTGTGGAGCCTTCGGGACACTCGCTACCACGAGTTGAATCGCTTTGCTGAGGCGCATCTTATGGAGTCTCTCGAAGGAGTTCCAAATGCCGACAAGCCCCTTATCCAGCCCCACAGTTGAATCCGCGTCAAAGGCTCAAATTCCGCTCGATCATCTAGAGATTACCTTGAACATTAACGGTGAGCCTCTCCGCCTCGCTATCGAGCCCTGGGTGACTTTGCTCGACGCGCTTCGCGAACGCGCGCACCTGACTGGAACAAAAAAAGGGTGCGATCACGGTCAGTGCGGCGCCTGCACGGTTCTTGTCGATGGCAAGCGTGTGAATAGCTGCCTAACTCTGGCGATTATGAAAGATGGCTGCGAAGTTGAAACGATCGAAGGCTTCGCCGATGGCGACAAACTGAACCCGATGCAACAAGCCTTTGTGGACAAAGATGCGTTTCAATGTGGCTACTGTACACCTGGACAAATCTGTTCCGCCATCGGCCTCTTGCGCGAAGGACACGCGCACACTCGCGAGAACATCCAAGAGTTGATGAGCGGAAATCTCTGCCGCTGCGGCGCTTACTCCAACATCGTCGACGCCATCGAGCAGGCAAAAGCTGAGATGGGCGGTGGCAAATGAATCCATTCACCTACGCAAAACCCAAGTCGAGCGAACAAGCCGTCACAGAAATCAGCGCGCACGCTGGCGCAAAATTCATCGGCGGTGGAACGAATCTCTTAGACCTTATGAAAGAAGGCGTGACTCGCGCGACCCGCTTGATCGACGTCAATCATTTGCCATTCAAGTCGATCGAAGCGACGAAGGACGGCGAACTGAAGATCGGAGCGCTCGTCACAAACTCAGAGCTCGCTTACGATTCGAGAGTTGAAACGAAGTACCCGCTCTTGAGCGCAGCGATCCTCGCAGGTGCATCGCCGCAACTTCGCAACATGGCGACCACCGGTGGCAACCTTCTTCAGAGAACTCGGTGTTACTATTTCTACGACACACACACTCCTTGTAACAAACGGTCTCCGGGCTCTGGTTGCTCCGCAATCAACGGCATCAATCGCATTCACGCAGTTTTAGGAGCGAGCGATCAGTGCATCGCTGTGCACCCGTCAGACATGTGCGTGGCGTTGGCAGCGCTTGCCGCAAAAGTCCATGTGAAGGGTCCAAACGGCGACCGTACGATTGATTTCAAAAACTTCCATCGCCTGCCGGCTAATCGCCCTGATCTCGACAACACACTCGAGTCAGAGGAACTCATCACTGCGGTCGAACTTCCGAACGAAGACTTCAGTCAGAATTTCTACTACTTGAAATTGCGCGATCGCTCTTCGTACGCATTTGCTTTGATCTCGGTCGCTGCAGCTCTTCGACTTGAGGATGGAAAAATTCTCGAGGCCCGTCTTGCGATGGGCGGCGTCGCTCACAAGCCTTGGCGCGACGAGGGCGCTGAATCGATGCTCGCAGGCATGAAACCCACAAAGGAACTTTATCAGAAAGTGGCCGACAAGGTGTTTGCCGATGCCAAAGGCTATGAACACAACCGGTTCAAGATCGAACTCGGAAAACGCGCGATCGTTCGCGCTCTAGAACTCGCGGAGGCTCGCTCATGAAGACGACTTACATTGGAAAACCGACGAGCCGAGTTGATGGGCCTGAAAAAGTCACCGGCGCTGCTAAGTACGCAGCCGAATTTTCAGCATCGAATTTGACATACGGAGTTGTCGTTTCATCTGGGA
>CAJYOV010000309.1 GCA_913776405.1 Pseudobdellovibrionaceae bacterium | reverse complement strand
CGTCTACATCCATTTCCCAGATCCATGGAGCAAGAAGCGCCACTGGAAAAACCGCATCATCCAAACCGATTTCTTAAAGCTGCTCTACACACTCATGCGCCCGGGCAGCTTCCTCGATTTCAAAACGGACAACCTCGATTACTTCGAGTGGGCGATCGAGCGCTTTCACGCCTCACCCTTCAAAGTCGTCCGCGAAACCCGCGATCTGCACAACTCCGAATGGAAAGCCGACAACTTCATCACCGGCTTCGAGCGCATCTTCTTGCAGCAGGGCCTGCTCATCAATCACGCCCGCATGGTGCGTGAGTAGGTCTGACGGCGATTAGTCCACTTGCTTTTCATCGAAATGGGGCCCAAACGGGCTTGGAATGCGCCAGAAAAACCGCGAGAACCAGCAGTAATTTTTTGGTTCGTTCGGATCTCTCTTTTTCAGGTTGTAAACAACTTTGCCATCCGCCGGGAGTTCTCGAATGGCCGAAGGTAGCAACTTCGGGTCGCCAACAGATGCGAGAAATGCATTCGACGGCGCAAACCGAACAGGCGCAGCAGTTGCTTGCGGGAATTCGTCGGTAATTGGGAGTCGCACAATTTCGGACCCTAAATTTGGTTCACCTGAACGCCAGCTGCGGAACTGCGAAATTTGAATTGGATTTTCGTAGCCATACATGACGCCCATGTTACGGCTAGTGGCATACTTCGCAGGATCGCCATCGATATCGCCGTAACATTGAGCTCCAGTTTGTAGCTGGCCAACGACTTCGAGTGTTTCTCCCGGAAGAATTTCGTAAGCGTTTAGAGAGCCATCGGTTTGCACAGGAGCTTTCGATGCAGCAATTGCGAGCGGCTCGTGCATGATTCGTGAACCGAGGTAAAAACCGTTTGAGAGAAACGTCTCTCGACCGACGAGGCGGAGCTTGATTCGACCGAATTGAACAGGCAGAGCGATGCCAACAGCGCGGTCATTATCATTCTCGAATCTGAGCCTAAAGACTTCGAGTGTTTTCCAATTTTCGCGGTTCGCTTCTGCGAATTGGTTTGTCAGGGTCACCTTCAGACCGGGCGGTCGAAAGCGGTGTTCGAATGTCTGTGACAGCTGGTGAATTGCGGGCTGCTCGGCTGAAGTCTTCAGAAAACGGCAGAGCTGCACGGGCTTCAAGTGCCTTGGGTCGTCAATGCCTTCAACGAGTTCGATTGGACCGTCGACGAGTTGAACTAGATCTTGTTTCATCGTCGCTTCGTCACGCGAAGCTTTTTTGAGTGCGATTGAGTTCTGAAACGTTTCACAAATGAAGTGAAGCTGATCGTTTTCTTTTGAGGCCGTAACTAATGATGCGACGGTTTTTTCTAGCTCGGTGCCAACAGCGTTTTTCTGGTTGAGAGCTTGAAGTGAGATTGCGCTCACGTACGAGAGAACGCGAACGTTCTTTAGCTCGAAGATGTGCGTGACGTTCTCGTGCACGGCTTGAAATTTAAACGAGCAGTTAGATTGCACGAGATCTTCGTTAGAGAGTTTCAGCCAAAGATCATCAGGCCAGAGCTCGCGAACCTCAATCTCATTTACACTCCCAATTTGACGACTGGACGCCGTCACGCCGAGGCGAGATTCGCACGATGAATCGACTTTCAAATTGGTTTGCCAGAGGTCGCTTGCCCGAAAGCGAAGCTTGGTGTCGCCAGGAAGGCTCTGAAGATTTGCAGCCGTCACCGGCAACGAGAAGCCCTCGGTTTTTGATTCGAGAACCGGTTCGTGAAGCGCCCAGGGATTGTCGGGTTTGTCCGATGAGCAAGAAAAGAGTCCGAGAACCGAGAGCACACCGAGGCCTGCGAGCCATATATTGGATTTCATGGGTTAGAATCCTCCTCGGGGGAGGTACTGAGCAACGGCTGGACCAAAGCCGTACGGTCACCAGTAGCTGGTCGCGACCGTAATGTCGCCAAGCACTTGGGTTTGGCAGCTGACTCGTTTCGCAGACCGGCGCAACCTTTTTCATGATCTCTAAGAACGGCGAACGTCTCGTTTCGACAGAGGTCCCAATGCG
>CAJYOV010000308.1 GCA_913776405.1 Pseudobdellovibrionaceae bacterium | reverse complement strand
CCAAAGTGCTCCTGCACTTCAGAAGCGGTGAGAGACACTTTTCCTTCACGCCAGCTTTTACCGTCCTTCGTTTGCGTCGTCAGTTCGTAGTAGCCAAGAAGCGTTCTTCGGAAGTTAACGACTTGGCCCGGCTTAAAAACGAGGGGTGTCTTTTTGCCGTTCGTGATCGCATCGACTTGGAATTCTTTTTCCACGGGGTAATAGCAGTAAGCAATGTTGCTACAACGGAAGTCTTTGAAGATGCCGTATTGAGCTTGCGCCGTCTGCGCCGAAAAAAGCGCGCCAAGAAACAAACCACAGAGCGCGAACATCGAAACTTGTTTCGAGAGCGCAATCGTCGAAAGAGCGAAAATTGTGCGAAGGGTGAGGCTGTAGAATCGAGACATCAGCTCTAATTATCGAGCGCGAGAGTCTTATTCTCCGAATGAAAACAGCTTCGAGTGCGACCGAAGGCCAGTCTAAAAAGGTCGCGGCTGCTCGCGGCGCGTTTTCAAGAACGCCGTTAGCCATCTGTAGGCTTTGAGGTCCTTCGTTCTCAAGCTTTTTTTATGCGCGAAGTAGTCGTAGAGAGCTTGAATCTCTTTGTGTTCAAGCTGCAAAAAACCTTCATAGCCGGTTGCGGGCAGAAGATTCATGAAGCGCTGAGTTTCAGACCCGTAGATCTCCATGAGAACTTTCGCCTTGGTCTCGAATTCTTTTTTGTCGAGTTCGATGCCGAGCGTGGGATTGGCATTGTAAGAAGTCGTGAACACGCGGTCGTGACCTGCGAAAGCCGTATGGACGGCGAAGCTCACATCTTGATGGTGCGGATGACCGTACTCGCCGATAATGCCGTGAGTGAAGACCATATTCGGCGTAGGCAGCGCGCGAAGCTTTTCTGCGATTTCGCCAACGGGCAAACGTTTCTCGAAGATATCCGCGTAACCCCACCACTGTGGGTTTTGAACTCCGAGAACTCGGCATGCAGACTCGAACTGTCTTTTTCGCTTCTTACCTTCCCCATCGGCGTTTCCGTCGGTCATGCAGACGACGGTCCAAGGCTTCGCTTTCGATTCGCGAGCTAGACGTTGGATCAAGCCCCCGAAGAAAATCGTTTCGTCATCGGGATGCGCTACGCACAAAAGGTTGTAAGAGGTCGAACGGCTCTTTTTCATCTCTGCTAGTATTGAATCATGACTTTGCTTACAGCCGAAGACTCGAGTGCATTGAGTCAATTGGCATCAAACTGGGTTCAACAAAAAGCGGTCGAGCAAAACGCTCAGTCTGCATTTTTACCCGCAGGCAAAACGCCCGAGGGTCTCTATCAACTTTGGGAGCAAGAACGGCCTGCGTGGTTGAAAGCGCTGTCGCTTCTTCAAATCGATGACGTTCTAACGGGCGCAGAGAGAGGCGTCTTTCGCCGATTTTTTGAGACGCGTTTACCAAGTTATCGGTCGCAATTTCAGTGGATCGATCAGGCCGACCGCAGCGCTGACCTTGGCGTCCTGGGCTTAGGTCTGAATGGCCATATTGCCTTTCATGAGCCCGAACTGCCGCCGCGATTTTTCAGTGGGTGCGTGCGCTTGAGTCCAACGACTTGCAAGACGCTTAATTTAGAAGATGGAACTTGGGGCATCACCTACGGCGCGGACGCTTTCTTACGCTGCAAATCCTTACTCATGATTGCGAGTGGTGAAAGTAAGCGTGCTGTCGTGGCAAGACTGCTCGCTCAAGATCAAGATCTCCCTGCATCTGCGCTTCTTCAACACAAGGATTTCACACTTATCGTCGATCGTGCCGCGTACCCTTAAATCGAGGGGGCGGCTATGAGCTTAACGCATTTCACGACACCCGTTTTTCTCGGACGGATGGCGATCGGAAATTTGAAGAAACTCGAATTCGACCGGCAGGTGACGCTGTGGAATTACGGCATGGCGCTAGCAAGTGTCTGGGCGCTCGGTGGAGTCGCGTTCGATAAAAAACTAGGTCGACCTCTTCGAGCCGCAGCCGGAGTCGCCGCCGCAGGGTTGGCGCTGGAACTCATAAATGCGCGCGCGAAGCGCCTAGCGGCTCGCGCGCCTCTTCTTAAATCTCGAGACAAATCTTGGGGCAAAACTCAAAACAGTCGCGGGTCGCAGGGCCTCGTCTTCGAAGTGGTCGAAACGATCGAAATCTAATTCGAGGCTGCGGCTTTCGCTCGACAGACGCTGCGAAAACGGCGAGGGTGGCCTCCATGGCTGCCGTGACTCTCTACCGTTTTAAAATCGATCTCTCCGATCTTGATCGCAACGTTTACGACTCGCTCGATTTCCGTGTGGCCATGCACCCTTCGGAAACGAACGATTTTCTTCTGACCCGCGTTCTTGCTTACGCTCTCAGTTACGAAGAGGGCCTCGAGTTTTCGCCAGGTGGACTCAGCGATACGGAAGAACC
The DNA here is from genome assembly GCA_913776405.1 of Pseudobdellovibrionaceae bacterium. Lineage (GTDB taxonomy): Bacteria > Bdellovibrionota > Bdellovibrionia > Bdellovibrionales > JAMPXM01 > CAJYOV01. Next base: position 307 of record CAJYOV010000308.1, on the reverse strand, counting down.
CGCAATGAAACTCGCGGGCAAGCACGGAACGACCGCGCTTGCGATAGAAATTGGCAATCCGAGCGGCCGTAGACTCCACAAGAACGCAAAGGCAGCCGAGCGTCTTAAGGTTTACACCTACAAAGATCCGAATTCATTTCTTCGCGAGGTGGCCAGTTTCGGTGCCGTTCACAAAGCAAGTGAGATCGAAGCCTGGGCGATTGATCCGAAATTTCTCGATCGCGTGAGCCACCTTCTCGAACGCGACAACAAGTGGTCGCTCCTTGTCCAAGAGGGCCAAATCACTCTCGGTTCCGGTGATCACTCA
>CAJYOV010000307.1 GCA_913776405.1 Pseudobdellovibrionaceae bacterium | reverse complement strand
GAAAGTCCCAAGCTGGATCGGCTGGGTTCTTTACGCAATGTCTGAACAATCAGGTGTGAAGTTTGAGCCGCAGACACTCGCGCGCCTCTTCCGTCCCAAAGCGAACGCGGATGACATTCGCGCCTCTCTTCGTAAATTGATCGATTCGGGCGAACTGGCTCGCAATCTCGACTCAGGCGAAGTTTCAAAAGGTCGCGACTTGATCGAGTCGCCGCAAGATTTGCCGGTGGCGTTGATTCGCAAGCTTCAAGCTGAGTTGATCTATCTTGGTATCGAATCTCTCTTCCGTGACTCTCCGAAAGAGCGTGAGTTCGGTGCAATGACTCTTGCGATGACAGAAGACGAGTTCCAACAAGTTCGCTTCGAGCTTCGTCAGCTTCGCAAACGCGTTCAGCGCGACATCCTTGTGAAACGCAAAAGCACAAAAGGTGACCGCGTTTATCAGATGAATATTCAGCTGTTTCCAGTCACCGATAAAGCGGCGCCTGGCAGCGAGAACAACTAAGTTTTCTAGGTAAAAAAAGAATTGGAACGGGCCCGAATTCGGGCCACGACCTCAGAGGGGACTGAAAACCGTTAAGTCCTCACCAAATACCTCTTCTCAAACACTCATGATTTTTACCGGTCTATGGGGGGAGGGTCCCGGCAAATCCCATGAATGTCCAATTGCGAAGCTGCGCCCAGTGCTAACTCACGTTCCGACCTCTCCTTAGAGCAAGGCCAGGGCCAAACGCCTGCCGCTCTAAATTCGTCCTCAGACTCGACACTCATTTCTAATTTTCAGGGTCGCGCCCCAAAATGGTGCCAAGGCTCCGATTCGTGGCCGCACCGCTTACTCAAACGGGACCTGGCACCTTTTTGCGGCGGATCTCGTAGACGCGGTGGATTTTCTGGTCGCGGAAGTCTTTTGGGATGGTGGCCGCGGTGATGTCGCGGATTTGGTACTTCTCGATGAGCGTAGGTTCGAGTTTGAAGCTTCGCTTGTTGTTCGAGAAGTAGAAGACGCCGTCGTCTTTTAAGAGCCGCATGCAAGACTCAACCAAGAAGGCTTGATCGCGTTCAACCTCGAAACTCTTGTCCATCTTTTTCGAGTTCGAGAAGGTTGGCGGGTCGAGAAAGATGATATCGAAGCGATTTGCGTTCGACGTATCTGCTAAATACTCAATTGCATTCTCGGTAACAAAGGTGTGCTGATCGGCGGGGATCGAGTTGAGCTCGAAGTTCTCTTTCGCCCAACGAGAGTAAGTCGCAGACATATCCACACTCGTCACGCGGCCGCCGCCAAGAGCTGCGAAGACACTCACTGAGCCTGTGTAACAGAAGAGATTCAGAACCGATTTATCGCGGGCGATCTTTTTGATTTTTTCGCGCATCAACCGGTGATCGAGGAAGAGACCGGTGTCGAGATAGTCGTAGAGATTGATTTTAAAGAGTGCATCGCCTTCGCGAATGGTCTCGGTACGACCGCTCTCGGAGATCTTCTCGTATTGGTTTTCGCCTTTTTGCCGAGCCCGACGTTTCACGATGATCTGTTCGGGCTTGGCGCTAAACAACTCGCCAATCGCTTGAAGCAGCTCTGGAAAATGCGACGCTTTCTCTTCTTTGGAATCGATTTCTTCGATGCTTCGGTCATAGACGACGAATTTATCTTTGTAGCGATCGACGATGTACGGGTAATCGGGAATATCGCGTTCATAAATGCGATAGGCTTCGATACGAAGCTTGGCGGCCCAGGGTTCGAGCCGCTTTACGTTCTTCTCAATTCGATTTTTGATTTCGCTCATGCCTCTTCAGAGTAATCGAGGTCACGATTGAAAGTCTCGTCCATAACGAGAAGGCAAAGAAGTGCGCCACCGAAACAGATTGAGCCCACGAGCATTGCTGCGTGCAGGACACCCATCGAGCCTTTGAGATACGCAAAACCTGTCACGGCAAAGATCGCCGAGCCCCGTACGAAGTTTGGAACGGTTGTGGCAACGGTTGCGCGAATGTTCGTGCCGAACTGCTCGGCGGCCATCGTGATGAGTACGGCCCAATAGCCGACGCAAAGACCGATCAAGAAGCAGAAGAGATACACGATCGAAGATGTAAGGCCCGCTGTCGTGCCATAGACCCACATGAGCACCAAGCCAACCGCGAGCATCGAGCCTACGGCTTTTCTGCGGCTCTTAAGAGCTTGAGAGAAGAGACCCGAGAACAAATCGCCAATCGCAAGACCGATAGACCCATAAAGAATAGCGTCACCTGCGGTCACGGCACCCGCGACATTGAGGCCTGACGTCAGTTCCGGAGCGAAAGTGAAAAGGACCCCGGTCGTAAAGTAAACGGGAACACCGATCATGATACAGGCGAGATACTTTTTAAGACGTCCGCCTTTAAAGAGAAGGAAGATGTTGCCGCGGTTTTCTGAATGCTCTGGTTTGTGAAAGAGCGACGATTCGCGAATACGGAAACGCATCACGAGAAGAAGCAGACCCATCACGCCGCCTGCGAAGTAGGCTGTCTTCCAGTAAATCATCTGACCAAACTTTGCGGCCGCGACGATCCCGAGCATGCCAAGCATCGCAACAACCGTGGTGCCAAGGCCGCGCTTTTCTTTCGGGAGTGATTCAGCAACGAGAGTAATCGCGGCGCCGAGTTCGCCCGCAAGGCCGACACCACCTAAAAAGCGGAAGAGCGCATAACTCGGAACGTCCCACGCGAACGCGTTTGCGATGTTTGCAAGCGAGTAGAGAAGAATTGAGAACATCATCACCGAAAGTCGACCGCGCTTATCGGCAAGAACACCCCAGATGACTCCGCCGAACATCATGCCGATCATCTGGCAGTTGTAGATCAGAACGCCGGAACTCAGAACTTGAGCGGGGTCTGTGATACCGAGGTCGTTGAGCGACGTCACACGAACGACGCCGAAGAGAGTGATGTCAAAAAGGTCGACAAAGTAGCCGAGGCCCGCAACGAGCACCGTGATGTTCAAAACGGATTTGAGGTCTTTTAGAAACTTCAAGTTAGGTTCCCTTTCGCTTGCCCTGCAGTTCGGGACTATCAGAGGTCAATTGCTCTACGGTCAACCATCTTGAGACAGTTAGGTGGAAGTTTTGTCGAACGTGCGATAAGCTGAATTCCTCTGGTGTCGAAACCAGAGACCTATGCGCGCATAAATAAACCTCACCCTTCATTCTAGCCGTTACTCATCTAAGTCGACGCACGGACTCGTGTTTTCGTGCGCGGGGTTTATTCATGACAGCATCAGTAGTCGCAAGCGGCGTTGCGTTTGTACACGCCAACGGGCGCAAGCTCTTTACGAATTTAAATTTCAAATTAGAGACTAAACTCTATTCCTTAGTGGGGCCGAATGGTGTCGGTAAGACGACGTTGGCAAAACTCATCGTCGGAATTTTGGAGCCGAGCGCAGGTTCTATCAGGCGTTCAACTTCGGCTCTTTATTTCGAGCAAAGAGTGAATCCGCTCGGTGAATCTATCGACGCTTATCTCACACGTCTTGGCGCCTACGATGAGTGGAGCGCATTTCGTGAAAAGTTGCTCGAGGGTTTGGATCTCGAAGCGCCTTGTTCGAGTTTAAGCGGCGGTCAGTGGATGCGTGTTCGCCTCGCAGCGCTCTTGAGTTCACCATCCGCTTTCTTAATTCTCGATGAGCCGACGAACGACCTTGATCGCGAGGGCCGATCCGCGATCACGGATTTTCTTAGGACTTACGAAGGCGGAGTTCTCCTGATCTCGCATGATCGTGAGCTACTTGAGCTGAGCGAATCGGTGCTTGAGCTTTCAAATCAAGGGCTCGCTCTCTACGGGCTTTCTTGGGCGGAGTATCTTGGCGAGAAAGATCGAGAGAGATCGCGCCTAGGGCTCACTCTTGAAACTGCGAGGCGCGATCGTGATGCGGTGACAGCATCACGGCATGAGGCTCTCGAACGGCAAGAAAAGAGAAACCGTAGAGGCAGGGCCGATGGCGCGAGCGGATCTCTACCGAAGATTCTAGCCGGGGGCAGAAAACGTCGAGCACAGATAACGACCGGTAAGGTTGAGGCTTCGACTCTTCAGCGAGCGAACGTGGCGGTGACAGAGGCCTATGAAGCGTATCAAGCCCAGAAGATCGATCCTGTCATGTACGCGGAGCTCGAGCAGATCGGAGTTCCGTCGCAAAAGTTAGTCGCTGAGGCGATCGACTTCAATGCGAAGTACAAGACTCGCACTGCGAACGCAGCCGATGCCGATTCAACACGTCGTGAATGGCTGTATCGCAAAGATCTCAACTTCGCATGGCGCGGACCGATTCGCGTGGCGATTCGGGGCGCAAATGGGTCGGGTAAGTCGACACTGCTTAAGCTATTGTTTGAGCAGCGTAGAGCCAGACTTGAGAGCACGCGGACTCTTGAACTAGAGACGAGAGGCCTTCTGAAAGCGGGCGATCTGCAGACGATGATTTTAGATCAGCGTTGCGCTCAACTGGATGACGATCTGTCCGTACTCGAAAACGTGAACGCGTCGTCAAGACTCGGTGAAACGGAGATACGGAATTCTCTGGCGAGGTTTCTCTTCACGAAAGACTCGGTGTTTCAGAAGGTGCGCGACTTGAGCGGCGGCGAGAGATTACGTGCGGCTCTTGCGAAAGGGTTTCTGAGCGGCAAATTTCCAGAGCTTTTGATTTTGGATGAGCCCACGAACAATCTCGATCTCAGGAACATCGAGTTTCTAGAGAATCTTCTGAAATCATTCAGCGGAGCGTTGATCGTAATCTCGCACGACGAAGTTTTTCTAGAGAACATTGGGATCGAAACCGAGCTTCGCGTTTGAAGCTCGGTGCCGGCCAAACGTTACGTGCAGCCGCGGATTAAAAAGAGCAAAAGGAGAATCGGCACTGGGATCCCGATCGCGTAGAGAAGGATCCAGCCAATGGCACCCTTTTGGTTGTTCGTCATTTCCTTCGGCGACGGTAATTCTGAGTCTTGGTAAGACATGTGGTCCTCCTGTTCTCAAATTAGCTAACTGACCGGACCAATTCATGAACGATGTGTGCGATTGGTCTCGAGTTTGCTAAACCTACCGGTATCGATGGGGGACTGACCAATGAAGGATCTAAAGGGGACCGATTACCAAGCGCGTCGTCGATATTTAGGAGCCACTCTGGCTCTATCGACGCTCGCAGTGTGTGCTTTGACCGCATGTTCGAGCGATAATGGCACCAAGCCGGACGCAGGCGTAGGGGTCGAAAAAGCCGAGGTCGCTCGCGTTCCCGCGAAACTGATCCGAAGCGATTACGCAAAAGGTGAGGTGACTCAACTTTGTGACGATGCAATTTCAACGCTTCAGTCGAAGCTCGACACAATCGCGAAAACGCCGGCTGATCAGCGTTCGATCGAAACACTTTTGTCTTTTGAATCGGCTCTTGCTGACTTCGGTGACACAACAAACGGTCTCACGTTTATGGGCTATGTCTCTAGAGACGCCGATGTTTCAAAAGAAGGGACCGACTGTGAAGAGAAGCTCGGCCAGCTCATGGTCGACATTTACACGCGCCGTGATCTTTACGACGCTTTGACTCCAGCAGTTGCGCGCGATTCCGATGAAGCGCGCTTGAAACAAGAGACACTGAAGTCATTTGAGAAAAACGGTCTAAAGCTCTCGGACGCGAAACTTCAAGAGCTGAAAACCTTGATGGGCGAATTAAGCCGCAAAGAAACAAAATTCAGTGCGAACCTAAACGCTGACGTTTCAACCGTTTCATTCACCGAATCTGAACTCGCAGGCGTGCCGGCTGACGACCTGGCTCGTTTCAAGCGTTCTGACGATGGCAAGCTGATCGTGACTACGAAGTCGACCGATTACGCGAAGATCGCACGCTTGAAGACCTCGTTGTCGATATGGGCGACGTCACGACA
>CAJYOV010000306.1 GCA_913776405.1 Pseudobdellovibrionaceae bacterium | reverse complement strand
CGTCCAAAAGATAACGCTAACGGCTGACTCGACGATCACGCTCTCCAATGGGCGAGCAGGCGCGATCTACACACTTCTGATCAAGCAAGACTCTGTGGGCGCGCGGAACATCACGTGGCCATCGAGCGTGAAGTGGCCGGGGGGCACCAATCCGGTTTTATCCTCAACAGCCAATTCCGTCGACGTTTTCACTTTCGTTAACGATGGCACCAATTTTCTGAACATCGGTTATGCATCGGACGTCCGATGAAGAAACAGAAAACACTTCTGCGGCTAACGGTAATTTTATTTCTTCTCTTGATCTCTTTGAACGGTTGGGCGGTTACAAAAACGGCTTCGACAACACTCTCTTTGCGAATGGAGAACATCACAGAGCTCACTAATCTCGGCGCCGTATCGACAGCAGTGTCTGCCGGAATCGGCAAGGTCGGAGGCGGTCTTATTTTTAACGGGAGTGATGAGGTCACATTCGCTACGAATGCAGATCTCAAAAGGCCTTTTTCAACCGGGCAAATCACGATGTCAGCTTGGATTAAAGTTAATTCGATTGCTGATGTTGCGATTGTTGCCTACGGGTCGGGTGCTTTCACGTACTGTATGCCAGCGCTGATTTTTCTGAAAGCCAACGGATCTCTTGTAGCGGGCTTACAGAACCCGAGTGACGGTGAAGCTCTGGCGGCTTCGGGAACATCAGCCATCACAGCGGGAGTCTGGTACCACGTAGCAGTGACAGTCGTGAGTGGATCGCGCGTAAACCTCTACATCAACGGGGCGCTCGCGAATACGATCTCAACTTCGCGCGCGCTGTCTCCAAGTTCAGACGTTTACAATCTTCAAATAGGATCTTCCAGCAAGCTTCGCAATAGCGGCGCTGACTTCTGTGGAAGTTCAAATAAATTGAACGGGACTATCGATGAACTCCGGATCTTCAGTCGTGCCCTGAGCGAGTCCGAGATACGCCAGCTCATGCTGAATTTCGATCCGGGAGAATATTAAAGTCGCAAGTGGACAGTTCTATTTAAGAAGCAACTTCGCCATCTTCGCATTCAAACGGCCGCAGAGGTCTTTATAGAAGAGAAGATGGTTGGTAATTCTCGATTCTATGTAGTGTCGATCAGCTTGTGTTAAACTTTGCTTTGAGCCAGGAGCTTTCTCCTTAGCAAGCTGCACGAGTTGGATTCGCAAGTCCCTGCACAGCTCTGGATTTGAGTCTGTAGCCGACGCTCTTGGTGAGAAGCAAAAAGCTATCGAGAGGACAAAAGATATCTTAAGGAATAAGGACATGACGGCTCCTTTACGGACTCTCCTGTTGCGAAGTTTGAGCCAACTCGGTGTCGAACCAGTTTTCAATTAACGATTCAAGCCTGAACAATTTGCCTCCTCTCTACCGCTACGAGGAACCGAATGATCGGCAAGATTCGGCAAGGAGCGTTTTAATATCGGTTTGAGTCTTAGCCTTCCGAAAAGTGTAGGTCGCCGAATGCGACGCGATCCGGAGATTGAGAATGAATTTGAGAAGACTTTTTGTCGGACTCACTTGCTTTTTGATGGTGCTGCTTTTCCAAAACTGCTCAGCACCTTTCGAGATCAGCTCCGAATATTCTTTGAGTTCTTCCGGTAGAGAAGTTGCGCCTGTCGCGACTCCGCCCGCTACGGTAGGAAAAACTACGGTTTTTATGGCAACGGGCCATATGGGGAGATCGGTTATTTCTTGCGATCAGGGGCGCTCGTGGATTCGGGACCACTCGATAGATGACTCCGTTCGCTGCTTTGGACCTTCTTCGAATCCGCAGTCTAGAGATTGTGATCATAGTCAGTATGCGGGTCGTGGCGTCACCGAGAGCGACGGTTATTTCTACATAAACTTGGGATGGGGACATGCTGGTCCAATGCTCCGCACGAGAGATAATCTAAATTTCGAGGACGTAGCGCCTGGCGATTGGGGAAATGGGATTGTCGCTGTCGGGAGCCGGCTGATCACGAGTCATCCGCCCTGGTCGGTATCCGAGGATCGCGGTCATACATGGATTCCGCGAGCTAGCTCCTCAGGCGACACCTGGGCCTACGATCATCAAAAAATTCCGTTTTTCAAGGTCGGCGGAAAGATCTTTGGAGGCCATGGGTCGCAAAGTTTAATCGTCAGCTCAGACGGAGGACTCACGTGGTCGGACGCAGGTCGTCCTGCCGGCACGGATTTTTCCATTCGAGGATTCACGGCGAAAGATCAGCAAACGTTTCTCATGGTGGGGAGTAGCGGATCAAATCCAGAGCATCATTACGCCGCAGTCACCAGCAATGGAGGAGCGTCGTGGACGCAGGTCGAACTCACGAGTACCGCTCCGGAATGGGGTTGGTCGAGCTTGATTTACGACGGCGATAAATTCATGAGTTGGTCAAACAACAAAGTCCTCCTCAGCGAGGATGGTTTGAATTGGTCAGTTGAACCAGTGAGGTTTACAGGCAATAGCATTCACCTCGGCCAAGGAAAGTTTGCTTTTGATCCTGTCTCGCATACGTTCAGCGGCATTATTGGCTGGTGGGGCGTTTGGTATGAGGGGCAGAAAGCTGTGAGAAGCACCGATGGAAAAACGTGGATTGTTCTGGATGCAGATTCATTTCGTGGCGGGCATCCGATTAACAATATGATCACAGCGCAGGTCGATCGAACTGTGTGTAATTGATTAGTCTGCTGGGATCGATTCACTCATTCAGCATTCATTCGGACTCTTACCTCTTTGACTGAATCTGCCTGGCCAGAAGCACAGCGTGTAGGACTGAGCGCCTAGCCAACGAAACCCGCCGAACATTTTCGCCAAGTGCAAGACGTCACTCAGTAATGGTAGTTCATAGAAATTCTCGTTATCTTAGCCGATCTTCGTTTAGATCTTACGAGTCCTGCTAATCGCAGGCGAGCCCGGCGCTAATTAGCTTAGCCTCGAAACGTGATTAGCCAAGCTTTGCAAATCCTCGAACCGTAAATCGGCCGGGCCGTCGACTGAGTGCGCGCGGTTTATAAACACGCAAGTTAGACCGAGCTCGCGTGCTGCTTTGAGATCGTAGTCACCATAAGCAGCGACATGCCACCAAGAGCGATCCATAGGTATCCCTGTTTTCTCTGAAACTTGTCGCCAAAAATCGGGAGAAGGCTTGTAGACCTTTACTTCCTCGGCGCAAATCCAGTCTGAAAGCTGGAAGTCCAGCTGTCGTTGGACCTGTTCGCCATGCGAGAAATCGCTGTTCGTCATCGCCACGCAGGGAGCAAAAGTCATCAGTCGTTGGAGAGCTTCTTTGGAGTCGGAAAAGAGTGGCCACGTGCCAGCGCGCCTTCCGATCGCCAGAGCATCTTCGGCTTTAAGGCCGATCACGCTCTCCAACGAACGGGCGACGATCTTGCTGTAAGAATCGTAACCGGCTCGTTCATCTACAGCCTGGGCGTCGATTACGCTGTCAAAATCAGTCGACTCGTTAAAGGAATACCCATGGTTACGAACGCTTTCTGCAAGGCCCAGTCGCCAATCTAAAACTGTTCCAAAAATATCGAACGTAAATAAACGTGGCTTCATCTGCTACTCCATCGAGTCGGAAGTAATGCTAGTTTGCAGTCTTCACATTTAGCAAATCATAAATGATCGCGCTTTGTGCGGCTCAAAAGAGCTTTCCTGATCGCGGGAGAGAGTTGGAAGCAAAAGCCTGGACCTCTTAAGCGAAGTCGCGGTGCGGATTTGAAAAACGGAAGGCTCATTGGTTTTGATGAGCGTTTGTGATTGGATCGGATCGGGAGGGTTGTATCATTGATCAGTTCGGAAGCAACTTCGAATAAATAGCCTTACCGATGTGTATACCGAACGTATTCGCAGAAGAATCTCCCGAATCGCCAACTCGCCGCTCAAGCCACCAATTCATGAAGACGTCCGAAAATGTAGCGTCACCGGTCAACGATATATTGAGGTATGCCCAGAAATGATAATTGTATCCGACGTCATCGATTCGATCATCGCGAAACAGCGGGATCATTCGGTTCCCGAGTACACATCTAGTTTTGCGACTTCCTGCGTACAAACGCTCCTGGTCGAACATTTCTCCGATCACCCCGAGGGCAACAAACGGATCGTGATACATCTTTAGTGCCGCTAAAAACAGAGTCTTTGGACTTACGCTTTTTGACGGCTGCTTAATTAGCCACTCAACAAGCGGTTTCGCAGCCCAGTGCGCCTGTTGCTTAGAGCGAATGGCCGTGTCAAAGCCCGGTGGCTCATAAGAATTTAAAGTCGGATGCTAACGTAGGTCTGTAGCCGAAGATTCAAATCTGTTTCGTTGTTTAGGTCAACGAACCTATCAGATCTTGATTGCATGCTAATAAATTGACCCAGAAGCGATGGTCGTAGCTTTGATGTAGACCTCATACCTGCTAGCAGAGCCGACGAGTGAAATAGCAATCGCTGAGCGACAAGTCGATTCGCAAAACACTCTAATAGACCTAGTTTGCTTTGCTCGCAGTCTTTCCTTGCTGAGCGACTGCGCTCTAGACGGATTGCGGAAAGTCGATTCTGGATTACGTTTGAACTTCCGAGACTGAGAATCGCCGAGGAAACCTCGTTGGTAAATTCGAGCTGGTTAAAGGTCAGTTGTGCCGATGACATTGCAAACTGCGGCCAAACTGTCAAAAAAATCAACACCGCGGACACTCTGAGAGCAAGCACGAGCGCCTCCATTCAGCATGTTCTCAACTGCTAATCGCGTACCAGAACCCAATAGCAATTGAATGATCTCAGTTCGGCGTTGATTAGACTTCCTGATCGCGGAGAGAAGCAAAGAGCGTCGGCTTCGGCCGTCCAACTGAAGTCGCGTCCATGACTCAGGCGACTAGAATCCATCGTCCTTCACAGCTGCAAGCTCTCCGGTCTTTCGCTTAGATGTCTCGCGTGCGATCGACTACGGGGAGCGAAAGCTTGAACCTATTGAGCGGAGTCGCGGTGCGGATTGTTTAGTGGCGACGTACTCGCACGCGTAGGCCTCGTTGGAGGCATGAGCCATCCGGCCCCTTGCCACCTTTCGACATGTTTTCGTGACCACTCACCGCGAGTAGATGGAAGCTATTGCTCAAGAAGTTCCCATAAGCGCAGCGGCGGCTTGTCTTCCAAGCAGCTGCGCCCGTAAGGTAGGCATGTTTGAGTGGCACGACATGATCAATCTGAATCGACGTTGAAGTTTTGAAGTCTTCGCCTGTGTAGGGGTCGTGCCAAAGACCACGCGCGACGTTGCACTTCTTTGCGTCTTTGAAGACCACTTGCACAGCTTTATCGGCGTCGCGAAGCAAAACTTCGGTGCGTGTGTCGAAGCAATTTGTAGTCGGGTCAGCGTTGATCCAACCGTAGAAATGCTCACGCCGATTGTATTTCGGAAGTGCATCTTCGAGATCTTCAAGAGTTTTCTGAACGGTGTTTGCGCGCAGGTACTCGAGCACATTGAGTGCTGCCGCTTGCGCGCTTTCCCAAGAGCTGAAAAAATCGGATTGATCGAAGACGCGGGCCGGATTGAAAGCATCAGACCCAAGTTCGATTTGTGAATGCTGCTCGGGCGCTGACTGCTGTTCGGGTAGAGAATCAGCAAAACCAAACGACGATTGCGGAAGGAGAAATGCGACTGCGAGACTTAAAAGGCTCGCGTACCAAGCTCGGTGCTTCTTCAAAGGTGTGGTCCATTGGCGCATGTCGGTTGTCCCCGATGTTTCCGCTGGGCAAAAGTCAGTTGCTGATGACCTGACTCTAGGCGGGCTTTTCGGGATGCTGCAATGGAAATAGGGTTAGGACTTTATTGAGACGCGCTGAGCAATGAGTCGCGATGCGTCAATTAGCTCAACGCGATTTTATCAGTGCTTGTTGGATGATTTGTCGCCTGGTTTTTCAGCGCCTCTCAGCGCATTTTCTTTGGCGACGTGGTTACGCCAGTCGTATTCGGGATTGGCGTTTAAGCGATCGTTCCACTTCTCCCATTTTGACTCGGGGAAGTTGTGACGGACACGGCCATTCTCGTCGAAGATATCTGGATCTTTGCCAAACAAGAAATCGCCAAGTGTTTTCAGAATGCCCATCGGTTTCGCTCCTTCAATCTCTTGCTTGGGAGCTTATGCGAAAAGTCAGCTTACGAGCAACGAATGTTTGCGCACGAGTCGATGACAACAAGACCTGTCTCTTCATCGAGAGCGCCTTTGCTCATGCTGTGGCGTTGTTCGCGGCGATCGAAGCATTGTGTCGCAGCATCTTCAAACGCATCTTCCGCGGTTGGGCCGCGGCCGATGATCGTGCCGACATCGTTCGTTGAAACTTTGCAGACCTTTTTATCGCCCGCGTGTGCGTTGACCGATGTGATCTGAATCGCGAGAGCCAAACCAAGTGTTGCGAGTCGAAGAGTCTGTTTCATAAAACCTCCCATACCTTCTGCCTTTTCAAGTGTGCAACGAGTTTGCCGAGGGCTCAGCCCCGATGCCAAAGGGCTAAATGATCGAAATTGCGAAGGGAATTCGAGTTGCTGCGGCAGCGCTGGCCTGAGGGCCTCAAGCGATTTGCGGGGGGCGTCCCGAATGTGTCTGACGGGTGTCTAAAAGTTGTTCGGGTCAGACCCTGTGTTATGAGTAGAGACTAAAGGCTTTATTCAAGAGGTTCGTGCGTCGTGTTCACGTCTTTCTATCAGAGATGGCTTGAAGACTTTGATTTGGTTCCGCTTCGGGAAACTAAAATCAACTGCGCTCATTGCACGATGGTTGTACCGCCTCAAAATGAGACACTGCGAGATCAAGGGCCTTTCGATTCTAAGTTAAAATGCTGCACCTATTCGCCCTTTCTCCCGAACTTCACGGTGGGCGCGCTTTTAAGTCGTAAGGGCATTGATCCATTCTCTCGGCTAGAGAAGTCTTCGCTGATCACGCCGCTTGGGTTTGTTCCAAGACAAAGCGTGGCTTCAGATGCGTTCGGAAAAGATCTGAAATCCGCGTGCGGCTTTCTTAATCTCGAAGCCGGGACATGCGGGATCTGGTCGGTGCGAGCTTCAGTCTGTGCGAGTTACCACTGCGTTTCGTCTGCGGGTGCTCGCGGTTTAGCCTACTGGCAGAAAGTGGAAGAGCTCGGCAACCTGATTGAATGGACTCTGGCTCATGAATCGCTTTGGCAACTTGGTTTCACCCAAGATGAAACGGATGAAATTATCAAAGCGTCGACGTCCGAAATAGAGGATGTGTCGGAGAGCGAGCAGTCCGCCTTGATCACGG